>CAZTTW010000179.1:0-7963 GCA_964616265.1 uncultured Myxococcales bacterium
GATCAGAGCACACTGGCCGAGAAGCGGGAAGAAGCGGCAAAGGTTCTTAGGGAAATCCTCGATAGGATGAGCGTCGACGCGGAGGTTAGCGCCTTCGACGACGGCGAGCGGATCATCCTCGACGCGCACGGATCCGAGTCGGGACTCGTGATCGGCAAGAAGGGCGCGACGCTAGACTCGCTGCAGTATTTGGTGAGTCGAATCGTTTTTCGGAAGCCGGGCGAGATGTTGCCAATTGTAGTAGACGCAGAAGGCTACCGCGGACGTCGGGAGGACTCGTTGTCCGACATGGCGCGGCGATTGGCCGAGAAGGTGGTTCGGTCGGGGAGACCTGTGCCAGTGGAGCCGATGACTCCGCAAGACCGCAAGGTAGTGCACAAGGCGCTGGCCGATCATCCGGGTGTGCGGACGGAGTCCGAGGGAGAAGGCGCTGCGAGAAGGGTTGTTATCTTCCCGAAGCAGGCGGAAGAGGCTAGGTAGAGAGAGCAGCGAGGATCAGCTCGAGATTGATGTTGGCCTTCAGGGCCGTCGCAAGAGCACCCGGCTCGCGAGAGGCTCCAAGGTAGGGGAGGGTTCCGATTGGCGAGAGCCCGGTTTGCGCGGCGATGAGGGCGGCGTTGGTAGCTTGGTCGGGGCTGAGGTCAGCGCTCGTATTGACGAGAATGATGCCGAGAAGAGGCAAGGCGCGTCGGCGGAGCTCGGACACGGCTAGCGCCGTGTGGTTTATCGTGCCAAGGCTGTTTCGAGCAACGAGAAGGATGGGGAATGCGAGGTCGGCAGCTAGATCGGCAGCGGTGAAGGCTCCGCAATAGGGCGAGAGCACGCCACCGGCGGTTTCTACGAGGAGGACGTCTCCGTGAGAGGCTGCCGAGGAGGCGAGCTCGCGCAGGCGAAGGGGCGTGGGCGCAGAGCCGTCAGGAAAGGCGGCCGCCGGCGCCACCGGGATCTTGGCTTGAAAGGGACAAATGACATCGAGAGGAAGGTCGGTTCGCTGAGCTGCCGCTCGAAGGGCCAGAGCGTCGGAGGGAGATGGATCGGCGCCGGTTTCGATTGGCTTGAAGGGAACCGGTCGGTGGCCGCGCTGTTGGAGGAGATGGAGAAGTCCGCAAGCGACAGCGGTCTTGCCGACGCCTGTATCGGTTCCGACGAGAATGAGGCCTGTTCGGCGCTGCGGCCGAGAGAACGAGGAGATGTTGCTGGGCGGCGCGGCTTTGGTGCGAAGGTTGAGGGTGGGAGTGGGAAGGAGAGAGGTGAGGGCGTCCAAGAGCCCGTCGATATGCTCTTCGGTGTGTTGGGCGGAGAGAGTGACGCGAAGGCGAGCCTGACCACGCGGAACGGTGGGGGGCCGGATGGCCTGGAGCAGGTAGCCGGAGGAGCGTAGAGTTTCAGCAGCGGTTAGAGCAGCGCGGTTGTCGCCCAGGACGAGGGGGAGAATCGGGGTAGCGATCTCGGAGGGGTTCGAAGAGAGGCCGAGGCCGGTACGGAGTTGAGCGGAGCGACTGGTGAGCGCGTGGCGGAGCTGGTCGCCCTCGGTGGACGCGATGATGCGGAGGGCAGCTCGGGCTGCGGCCGCGATCGGAGGCGGAGCAGCCGTAGTATAGACAAAGGATCGGGCTTTGTTGGAGAGGACCGAACGGAGATTGGCAGAGCCGGCGACGAAGGCGCCGGAGGCGCCAAAGGCCTTACCGAGGGTAGCGATGAAGACGTCTGGTTTGCAGCCGAGGTGGGCAGAGAGTCCGCGACCCGAGGGCCCAAGGGTGCCAAAGGCATGAGCCTCGTCGACAACGAGGGCAGCGTCGTACCTGGCAGCGAGCTCGGCAAGCGCTGGTAAGGGCGCAACGTCGCCGTCCATGCTGAAGAGGGATTCGGTAACCAGAAAGCGGCGACGATGGGCAGCTCCGAGGCGGCCTAGGTGGTGAGCTGCTTGGTCGAGGTTGAGGTGCTTGTAGATAGCGAGTTTGGCGCGGGACAAGCGAAAGGCGTCGATGAGGCTGGCGTGAACGAGGCGGTCGGCGACGATGAGGTCGTCGGGGCCTGCAAGGGAGGTAATTGCGCCGATGTTTGCTTGGTAGCCGGACGGGAAGAGTAGCGCGGCGGGAAGGTCGAGGAAGGAGGCTAGCTCTGCTTCAAGAGCGTGGTGCTCGGGAAAGGAACCAGAGATTAGGCGCGAGGCAGCGGCTCCGAAGCCGGAGGTGGAGAAAGCTGCGGAGGCGGCGGCGAAGAGGCGGGGGTCACTGGAAAGGCCGAGGTAGTCGTTGGAAGAGAAGGAAAGAATCGGCTGGCCGGTAGAAAGGGTAGGCCGGATTCTTTTGGTGCCGTGGAGGAGCTGGGTGGAGCGCAGGCTCTCGCTTCGGCGGAGGTCGACGACCTCTGATTCAAGGTGGCTGGCTAGAGGAGGCACGAACGCAATCTGGACGGTAGGAGGAAGGCTGTCAATTGCGGCGGTTTTGGGGCAGTGAGCGTAAGTGTTCCACGTGAAACGTTTCCCTTGTTGCAGAGTGAGTCAGCATAGTTCCACGTGAAACAAGACCTAGGTCCTCACGAAGAGTCCAGCCCACCTAGCCGCGTCCCTCCCTACATGGTAGCCAACGCTGTCCGCCAATCTCATACCCTCGCACGCCACCTCGGTCGTTGAGAACGCAATTACGCGCCCTCCGTCCTTGACCAACTCCCTCCCTACCTCAAGCCAGGTCCCGGGCTCAAACGTCGCTCGTGACATTGCTACCTCGTAGCTTCCTCTCGCCAGCACTTCGCTTCGGCACTGGATCACGCTCGCGTGTCCACACCCGCATGTGCGAACGGCAGTATTTAGAAAGGCCACCCTCCGTCCTCTTGGCTCGACCAGCGTCAATTTGCAATCTGGTCGAAGAATCGCAAAAGGAATGCTCGGCAAGCCGCCGCCTGAACCAATGTCGACCACTAGCGCGCCATTCGCGATGAAGCGCGCCGCGATGAAGCTGTCTGGCAGGTGATTCATTAGAAGATCATCCAAGCTCCTCGCGCCGGTCAAATTCACCCGCTGGTTCCACTCCAGCAAGATCGCGCAGAAGTGGCCTAGCCTTGCTGCTGTCTCGGACGTAAGGTCGACGGACCATTCCTTCGCAACGCGGCAGATCCTATCAAGCTCGCTCGGCGCCATTGTGACCAATATACCTTTTTGCTCTCCTCTCCGTGCTCCCCTCAAGACCACCATTACCCTAAGCGTCATATCATTAGACTCGTCCTGACTTCGTCGACGGCTTGATGGCTCTGCGGCGGCCGGAGGGATACAATCACAACTCGCGGCGGGATGGAAACGACTCAGTCAAAGAGCAGGCTTCTCCTCGTCGACGGCGATCCGAAGAGTCTCCGCGTCCTCGATGTGAGCCTCAAAAAGGCAGGTTTCGAAGTCGCCGCCGCCACCAGCGGTCGTGAAGCGCTCGCCGTGCTCGAGGCCGGTCCCCCCGACCTCATCATCTCGGACACCGATCTCGACGAGATGGACGGCTTCGAGTTGTGCAGCCGAATCAAAGGCCGCTCCGAATGGGCGAAAATCCCCTTCCTCTTTGTTTCCGGCCGAAAATCGATCGAAGACAAAATCCGCGGCCTCGAGCTCGGCGTCGACGACTATCTGACCAAACCGATCTACATCAAAGAGATCGGCATCCGCGTCCGCACCGCCCTCCAGCGTGCCGAGCGCGAGCGCATGGAATCGCGTCGTGAAGGCCGCACGCGCTTTGCAGGCGACCTCTCGGACGTCGGCGTCGTCGATCTCGTCCAAACCATCGAGCTCAATCGCAAGTCCGGCATCATTCACATCGTCAACCGCGATGGCCGACGTGGCTCCGTCTTCTTTCGCGACGGCAAAGTCATCGATGCCGAAGTGGGCAGGCTATCCAGCGCGAACGCCATGTATCGACTCTTCTCCTGGTCGGAGGGCCAGTTTGCCGTCGAGTTCAAGCAAATCCGTCGTCACGACGTCATCGACACCCCCATCGCACCGTTGCTCATGGAGGGAATGCGCCGACTCGACGAAAGCGCGCATTTGCTCGAAAACCTCCCTCCGTTGACGGCTGTGCTCGAGGTCGACTGTCGCGCACTTGCCGAGGAACTCGCCGAGTTGCCGGACGAAATGAACTCCGTCCTGCGGCTTTGCGACGGCACGCGAACCTTGCAGGAAGTTGTCGAGGACAGCGAGCATCCTGACCTCGAGGCTTTGTCGATCATCAGCAAGCTCTCCGCCGGAGAAATCATCTTCGCCCGCGAAGCTTTCGACCGCGCTGGGGAAGCCGCGCCAAGCGAGCGACTCGCTCACTGGCTTTCCGAAGGCGCAGCTGAAGATGGGGCTGCAGCCGAAGAAGGCGTCGAGGCCTCCGAATCAGGTCCGATGCCGGGGCTACGGCCCGACGGCGAGCTTATCCCCGAGTCGACGCCCCCGCCCGGCCAGACAAAAGCCATGCGCACGGCAACGGCAGACTCCTTGCCAACGCCCACCGAAGACGACGCGCTGGCGAGCCCGGCCGAGAACTCCGCTCCCGTCGACCGCGAGCACGCAGCTCCTGTCGAGCTCTTGTCCGCGGAAGATTCACTGAGCGCCGCTTTGCCCGAGCGGCCTGAGATGTCGGAAAAGAGCGCCGACGTTTCTCTCCCTAGCGGAACGCTCAAGGGAATCCCGATCGGAAACTTGTTTCTAGCGGTTGATGGATCGGGTGCCATCCCACAAGCCTCCGAGCTGCCGGTAGCTCTCGAGCCTGGCGGCGTTGAAACTCTCACGGATTCGCGTTCCACGAAGCCCCTCGGTCTGGCCGAGCGCCTCCTCAGCGAGGATTCGGCCGTGCGTGTATCGGCCATGCACGAAGCGATAACGGAGGAGGACGGCAAGGTGCAAGGTCCGATCGCGAGCGGACGCCAGACCCGCGAGTACGGCGATCCCGATGCCCTCGCAGCGGCTGCGCTCGTCGAAGAGGTCATTTCTTCATCGCACGAGACCCGCCTAGACGATTCGCCAGCGGCAAAGCCCGAACGGCCCAGCAAGGAAGTCGACTGGGGCGAGTGGCCGACAAGCGCTGCGCCCGGGACGGCCCCGCATGCTTCTCGGGTACTTCCTTCCGTTTGGCCCGACGGCGAGCGTCGTCAGTCGGAGCTTGAATCCGAGGCGACCGCCAGCCCATCGCTCGCCGGTCGGGCGTCGCAAGAAAGCTCCAGCTCAAGCTCGGTAGTCACGTCACCGTCGAGCTTGCTCGAATCCGCCCCCGCTGCGCCCTCCTCCAGCCGAGAGCTGGCAGCGCCCGAGACCGAAATGCACTCGTCTGCGGCTGCTGAGACCACAAGTCCATCGGCGACCTCCTCGCTAGATCAGGCAGATGCTGAGGCCTTGGCTGAACCGAGAGAGCGGAGCACCCGTCGGCGGCTGTGGCCTTTCGTTGCGGCGGCTTTCGCCTTGGGTGCTATCGGCTATTTGGCCTTCGGCAAAAAGCTCGGGCCTACTCCTTCGCCGCCGACGGTGCAGTCGGCGAGCCGGCCCGAAGCGCCGCCTACGCCATCCATCGCGCCCGCGCCTACGAGGCCGCCCGCAAAGCCGCCTGCTCCCGACACCACGCGAGCCGCCGCCAAGGTCCATGCGCCGCTGCTTGGCGCGTCGCCGGACGCTGAGCTTCGCCGAAAGTGCGTCGCGGTAGACGACGACGGTAAGGGCAAGGCAAAGGCCGTGGCCGCCGTGTGCCGCCCTGCCCTCGACGCCGAGCCGAACGCGGTCGATCTCATGGGAATTCTGGCGCGCGCTGAAATCGACCGCGGCCACCTCATGGAGGCCAAATCGCTGGCGAAGAAAATGCTGGCCGTCGATCCCCACCGCTTCGATGCCTACGTTCTTCTCGGAACGGCCGAGCAGGAGGCGGGCAAGACCGACGAGGCGCGGGCGGCGTACACGAAATACCTGGAGCTCGCCCCCGACGGTCCTTTTGCCCGCGAGTTGCGCGCGATCCTGAGCAATCTCTAGTGCCTACGTTGCAATTTTAGGCCATCTTTTCAGCGCTCATGGCTTCTCGATTCGCGTCTCAAGTAGGGCTTTCGACGGTGTTTGCATGCTGATTCTCGGCATCGAGACATCGTGCGACGAAACGGCGGCCGCTGTTATCGAGAATGGAAAGCGCATCCGCTCGAACGCGATTTCGTCGCAAGTGCTGGTGCACGCTGAATTCGGCGGCGTCGTGCCTGAAGTGGCTTCTCGCCAGCACTTGGCGTCGGTGGTGAAAGTCGTCGGCCAAGCTCTTCGTGACGCCAGCGTCGAGGCAGGCGAGCTCGACGGCATCGCGGCTACCTGCGGGCCGGGCCTCGTCGGACCGCTTCTCGTCGGGCTGGAAATGGGCAAGGCCATGGCCTACGCCACGGGCAAGCCGATCGTCGGGGTCAACCACCTGCGTGGGCACTTGGCGGCGGTCTATCTAGAACACCCAAAGAATCCCGAGCCACCGCCCTATCCGCATGTTGCGCTGCTCGTATCCGGCGGGCATACCACGCTGTTTCGCGTGGAAGGGCAAGCCGAGACAACGCTCTTGGGTTCGACCCGGGACGATGCTGCCGGTGAAGCGTTCGACAAAGCCGCCAAGCTTCTCGGGCTCGGCTATCCCGGCGGCATGGTCATCGACAAGCTTGCGGCCACGGGAAACCCCACGGCGATCGCGTTGCCGCGTGCTCTGTTGGGTCGCGACGATCTCGATTTTTCCTTTTCCGGGCTGAAGACCGCCGTCGCGATGAAAATCGCCGCTGGCGGCCGACCGCAAGACCAGGCCTTGGCTGATTTTTGCGCCAGTTTCCAGGCTGCCGTCGTCGATGTCCTTGTCCGCAAGTCTCGCCGGGCCTTGCTGCGCGAGGGGCTTCGCCATCTCGTAGTTTGTGGCGGGGTCGCTGCCAATCGTGGCTTGCGCGAAGGGTTGGCCAAGGCCGCCGTCGAGGACGGGTTCGCGCTCTACATTCCCACGCCGGGCCTGTGCACCGACAACGCCGCCATGATTGCGCTCGCCGGCACCTGGGCGATTGCACACGGCGAGCGCGGCGGCCTCGACCTGAGCGTGGATCCGGGGTTGCCGCTGGTATGACCGAGTCCATCGCCCGGCCACTTATCAAATTCCCAACGGCCAAAGAGCTTCTCGGCCGCTACGGACTCTCGCCGAGGAAAGCGCTGGGGCAGAATTTTCTGGTCGACGCGCGCGTGCAGGAACGCATCGTCGCCGCGGCGGACATCGGTTCAAGCGACGTCGTCGTCGAGATCGGCGCGGGCCTGGGTGCTCTGACCGCGCGATTGGTGGAGCGGGCGAAGAAGGTCATTGCCATCGATCGCGATAGCAAGCTCGTCGACGTGCTCCGTGCCGAGCTCGGCGGTCGGGCGAATCTGGAAATCGTGCTAGCCGATGCCCTCGATTTCGATTGGAAGGCGGCGGCGCGCACCGCCGGGCAGCCGCTGGTCGTCATCGGCAACCTCCCCTACGTGGTCACGTCGCCGGTGCTTTTTGCGACCATCGAAGCCGCCGCCGGCGGCCAGGTCGTCGATCGCGCTATCTTCATGGTGCAGAAAGAGTTCGCGCAGCGGATGCTGGCGCCGCCCGGCAGCCGGGTGTACGGCCGCCTATCGGTGATGGTGCAACAGGCGGCGAACGCCGAAATTCTGTTTCACGTGGGTGCCGGTGCATTTCTTCCGCCACCCGCCGTCACGTCGACGGTGTTTCGTTTGCGGCCGCGAGAAACGCCGCTCGCCGACGTCGCCGATCCGGCGCTTTTTGCCCTCGTGGTTCGCGAGGCGTTCGGGGCGAGACGAAAAATGCTTCGTCGTTCGCTGGAACCCGAGTTTGGCGAGCGCGCCGCGCAGGCCTTGGAAGCCGCCGGCATCGCGGGCACCAAACGCGCCGAGGAATTGGCGGTGGCAGACTTCGCCCGTCTGGCCAATGCTTTGGCCACTTCCCATGCCTGAGTTGCCCGAAGTCGAGAC
>CAZTTW010000180.1:0-4917 GCA_964616265.1 uncultured Myxococcales bacterium
AGCGACCCTAGACGGTCGGGTCCCCAATCAGCTCATCTCAGGGGCTGCTCGTCGAGGACGAGGGCGTGTCGTAGCCCCAGACGATGAATTCCTTCAAACATCCCAAGTAGGAGTCCGAGATGGCGGTGATGGTCAGGCGCACGTAACGGGCCTTCGCTTGCAAGGTATCGGATAGGGTCGCACGTCCGAAGGCGGCGTCCGCGCCGTGGTTCACTTTGGTGGTCCAGCTGGAGCCATCCGTCGATACCTCGATTTGGTATTGGTAGGTCGTCGAGGACGCTTCGACGGTGACGTCGGTCTGCTCGACGGGGTAGATGGCGCCCAGGTCGATTCGGTACCAAAACGGCAAGTCGCCACTCGTGGGACAGAAGTCCGTTGAAAGTAGCCCGTCGTTGCCCTGGGCGGCGCCTTGTCCAGCCTGTTGGCTGCTCGCGGTCGCAGGCTTCTTGATTGACAGATTGACGAGCGGCGCGCCGGCATCTGCGTACGTACTCCCGCTATCGGGAAGCGACGGTTCCACGGCCCAGAATTCGACCTCGGCAACATTGGAGTAGCCGCCATCGGACGAGAAATAGCGGAAGAAGCGGCACGCGACGGAAGATGCGATGCTGACCTCGGTCCAAGCCAATGGCGGGACGTCGACGACGGTATACAAATCGATGTAGCCGTCGCTTTGCGACGAGGGCGAGCACTGGAACTTTCCGCCGACCATGCGGTCGACGAAATCCGGACGGGGATAGTACCGGATGGTATTCACCGTCGCGCTCGCGCCTGCGCCCAGATCGATGCCGGTGTAACCTCCGTTGGCGACGGAGGTGTCGAAAAACGTAAGGATGTCTCCGTCGAAGGCCTTGTCGAAGGTTGCGTCGGGGTGGCCAGAAAAGACTGAGGTGCCGAAGGGCGTTCCGGTGAGCTTCACCAGCGTAGGCGCGCTCGCGCCGTCTGGTGCAAGCGAGCCGTCCGAGGGGCGCGCGTCCCCGGTGTCGTTCAGGTCGGCCGAGTCTCTGGTGCTATCCGCAGCGAGTGGGGCGTCCGTCGGCCTGCTGCCTCCCGTTCCCGCGTCAAGAGGGGAAGGAAAACCACCTGCGCCGGTCATGGCATCGGCAACCGGCGAGCCGGTCGTCGCTGGAGACCCGCCCGATCCGGTCACACCACCTGCGTCGGTCGGGTCAGCCGGGGCAAGATCGACTTTCACGGAGGCGGGTGTGTCGTCCGAACCGACGTCGGCCAGGGCATCGGTGCCTGATTCTCCGATGGCCGGAGCTTGGTCCACCGGGCTCGCATCCGCAGACGTCACCTTTGCGTCGAAGCGGCTGGTCCGAGAATCGGGCGTGGCGTATCCCGGTTCGGCGTCTTGCTGATCGACCCAAGGTGGTGTCAGGTTTACGCAAGCCGCAGCAGAGCAGCACATCAGAAGAATGAACCCCTTGGGGACACGATCCGAGCCATCGACAGCCATATGCACTCGTACCTCCTTTCTGACTTTCGGAGCAGAGACGTCGACGAACGTTCCTTTTCAGAGATAGCTGACGATCGAGTATTTCCGCCGCGCCCTCATGCCCCCCTCTACCGTCAGCGATACCCGTAAAGCACTTACCAAATTCAATACACTTGATAGCTCACGACAGATTCCTTGGCAACCCACATTGACGGGCAAGGTAGCTATCGTTGCGGCTTCAGCAGAACGTCACCATTATTATGGGTCACTTTGGGTCCATTTGTTCGATACAATTCAGGATCGCATTGGATCACAACTGACGCGCAAAGCTTCTCCATTCGCCGCGGCTCGCCTTTCAAAGCAGCTCAATTGACCGAATTCAATTGAGCGCCGCTTCGGTTTGGCGCCCGTTCCCTAATGTGGCATCGCCGTATTCCCTTGTGTGTATGCGCGCTTGACGTCGCGCCCGAGTGCCAACAGTGCTCGATCACTTCCGACTGTGTGCTTGCGTTCGGCGCAGTCGCCAAAGGCAACTGAAATAATCGCGGGCATGGGTCTTGATAGTGACCTGTAGCTCGTCGGGTTCGGAACGGGGGCGTACTATCACGAACCGCTGAACGTGCATTTTTCAGCCACTGTAAGTCTTTCGTGGCTAACGCTCGCCGACACCTCGAGCAACTCGAATGGTAACAGCGACTTCGCCGACCAAGGTTTCGGCGGCGGTCTCGCGGCGGACAAAGAAAGGAACAACGCCTGGCGAAGTCCCTGCTCGCCGCTAGTGCAGCCGGAAGTCGACGCGGCTATCGCGAAGCTTGGCGTTGTGCTCGGGCGCGATGGACTTGGGCTCGACGACGAAGATGCGCTCGGTCTCGATTTTTCTGGCGTGCAGGATCTGCTCGCGCACGACCTGGGCGCGCTTGCGAGCGAGCAGGCGCAAGTCGTCCTGGCTCACCACGATGGCGCCAAGGAGCAGGCGCTCCATCTCGGCGGGCGGAATGTCTTTGACCATGCCGAGCGCGTTCTTGGGCTTGGTGATCTTGCCGTCGGCCCGGTAGGCGAGCTTCAGGTACTTCGGGTACTCGGCGTCGCTTACATTCGTGATGGTGTTGGCGTCACCGCCTGCGGCTACGACTTCCTTCAGCTTTTCTGCGGTGACCTTGCGTCGCAGCTCCAGCTGCCGAAGGACTTCGAGATCCTGCGTGGGCGCCGCGTGGCCTTCGATGTCGAGGTGCAGCCCGGGGCGTTCGTACAGCGCCTTTGCCAGCGTGTCGACCTTGCTGCGGGCGGCGGCAGGGATCTCCGAGTGGCCGGGCTCGAACTCCACCCATGCCAACTCGTCGCCACCCCCGAACAGCGAGCCGATGAGCGCGAAGGGCGAGGTGGCTGCTTTGACGAGCAAGTTCTTCACCACCGTCAGAACGACACCCCAAATGCTGAACTTGGGATCGTCGAGCGAGCCGCTGACCGGTACGTCGAGCTGGATGACGCCGTGGCGATCTTTGAGCAGCGACACCGCCAGGCGGACCGGCAGATGGGTGGCGTCCTTGCTTTCGACGGCCTGCCCGAAAGTGAACTGCGAGATCTTCACGCTGTTGTGGGCGTCGAGCTTGCGCGCGTCGATGACGTACTTGAGGTCGAGGTAGAGCTGGCCCTTCTCGACGGCGTAACCGGCATAGCGGCCCGAGTACGGCGTCGTGGCCGAGAGATCGACGTCCGACAGCTTGAAGACGAGGTCGATGAATGGCCGTTTGGCAAGCGGGTTGATCCGGCCCGAGATCTCCAGCGGTCCGTTGCCCAGGTTGCCGGTTAGGTTGACGGTGGCGCGCTCGCTCTCGTCGAACGAGAGTCCCGCCACGCGGCCGCCGAAGTGATTGAGGCTGGTGGCAAAAGCGGGCCGGACCGAGCGGTCCTCGAGGTTGATGGTACCGTCACTGAGCACGACGGCGCCGACCCGCACCACCGGTGAAGCGGGGACGGGCGTGGCTGCCTTTGCGGACGTGTTCGGCGGCGCGGCGCCCTTGTCAGCTTCAGCCTTGCCCGCGGGCTTGCCGTCGTGCGGAGCGATCGAAGCCAGATTGACAGCATGCTCCGGCGTGATCACCACGTTCGCCGCGTAGTTGCTGAGGGCAATCTCACTGACCGTCAACTTGAACGGCTCACTCGTGAGATCGATGCCGCTTACGCGCAGACCACCGAGGCGCGCCAGCTCCTCGGCACCGTCGCGGGCAACGGCGACGAAATCCCCGGCCGAAACGTCCCCTTTGTACGTCACGGCGGGGCCCTTGGACGTGCTGGTCAGAATCACGCGGCCGTCGACGCCGACCTGGCCGCCGGTGAGCAGCAGAGCGACGCTGTCCTGGAAGTAGGGCTGGAAAGGTACGACCGGGATCGTCTTGAGCTGCACGTGCGCGTTGGCCTGCAAGGGCAAAAGGCCCAACGTGCCGGCGACGTTGATCGTGCCGCCTTGGTTCAGTCGAGCTTGCAGGTTGACTCGGCCTTGCTTGCCGCGGACGGTGCTCAGATCCTCGACCCGCAACGCGAGGCGATCGAGCGTGCTGATGGCGGCCGCGCGCGGGGCGCGATCCTCGAGCCGCACCGACCAGCCCTTGAGGTCGAGCTTGTGCACGGTGACCGTGAAGGCTTCGTCCTTGTGACTCGGGTCGGGAGCCGACGGCGCGGAGTCGGCGGCTTTGGGCACTGGGGTCGGTGCAGGCAACAGCGTTGCCAAGCTCCACGGTTGCTCCGGGCCGGCGCGCTCGATCCGGATTCGCGCATCGGCGGTGCTGATGTCGCCGAGCACGAGATCGCGGCGGCCAAGATCGAAGCTGGTGTCGCGGATTGCCAACACTGGCAAGCGGAGGAAATCGTCGTGATCGCCGTGGCGCCGGAGCTGCAGGTCGCGCAGCTCGGTGCGCAGGCCCGCGATTGTGAGCTCGAGCTCCTTGCCCTTCATCGCCACGCGGGCGGGGATGCTGAGATCGAGCGTGCCCTGGCGCACATCGAAGAGAATCTGCGCGGCGTAGTACGGGGCAAAGCGGGGCAAAGACAGGTGTTGCACGGACAGGGTACCGTCGAAGCGGAAGGGGTCGACACTCAAGTTGCCGTCGACGGTCAGACGCTCCCCCGCGTCGGTGGTCGCGGCCAATGCGAGCTTGGCCGATTTGCCCGGCGCCGTGGTGAAGCCACGCACGCTGATGGTCAGCGGATCCACAGTCGTCTGGAAGGGACGCGCATTGGATGCATCTGCGAACGAGATGCGTGCGCCAGCCAGCTCGAGATCGCTCACCTCGATGAGCCAGGGCGACGCCTTGCCGTTCTTGTCGTCCTTGATGTTCTTGGACGGCTTCGCATCGGTCTTGGCCGGTTCATTCACCAGGAGAGACTGAAGCTGAAGAGCGCCATGCGAGTCGCGCCGCACATGCACGGCCAGCGATTGCAGCAAAATTCGTCGCACGGAAAGCCGGTTCGACAGCAGATCC
>CAZTTW010000180.1:5017-7936 GCA_964616265.1 uncultured Myxococcales bacterium
GGCCAGCGATTGCAGCAAAATTCGTCGCACGGAAAGCCGGTTCGACAGCAGATCCGACGAAGCAATGTCGATATCGAGCAGCGGCAGTTTGAGCAATGGTCGGCCGGTATCGTCCTCCACGTCGAGCGCCGAAAGCGCGATGCCGCCCGCCACGTCCACGCGCGGGGCGCGGTCGCGATACTGGATGAAGGTGATTTTGAGCTTGGTGTCGAGCACGGCCGACCGGAGCTTCAGGCGCAGCTTCACCGGCACGTAGGCCCAGTAGTAAGGCAGGTCGACCTTGGTCAGATTGAGCTCGATCGATGATTCCAGCGAGTCGGCAAAGGGCTTGGTGCGGCCCTGGATAGCCAGCTGCGTGCCGTTGATGACGGCCGAGAAAGCCGGTTGCACGAAGGTCTCGACCAAGTAAGGAAAGTTCGACAGGAAAGGCACGCCGAGGTTGATGCCGGCGATTTCGTGCCGCGTGGCCTTGAAGCGATCGTCGAGGGTGACGTGCCCGCTGAGAAGCTCGATGTTGCTCACCGAGAAACGCGCAGGCTTGGCATTCGGCGGCGGGCGGGGCGACGGTGGCGCGGCCGCCAAGTCGTCCAGGATGTCCGAGAAGTTGTAGCGGTCCTCGGCCGTGCGCACGACGTTGATGGTCGGCTCGACCACACGCACCTGCTTGACGACGACACCGCCTTGCCACACCGACGCCAGCTGCAGGTTGACGTAGACCTCTTTGAGCGTGAACAAATCGCGCGTGCCGTCTCGGTCGACGATGCGCAGTCCGCGGACGGTGGCCGACAGCGCGTAGGGATTGAGCCGGAGCTGTTCGATGGTGACTTGCCGGTGCAGCAGCTCGGATAGCTTGCGCTGGCCGATGCTGCGAACCACGGCCGGAATCACCAAGAATCCGAGCACCGTGTAGAGGACGACGACCACGCCGACGGCGATAGACAGCCGGCGCAGGTGTCGATGGGCCTTGAAGAACGACTGAATCGACACGCGCGATCCTCCGAAGCGATGACTACTCGGCCTTGCTGCAGGCGTTGTACGTGAGCGCACCCAGCGCGCCGCCAGCGATCGGAGCGAGCCAGAACAGCCATAGTTGAGCGAGCGCCCACCCGCCCGCGAAGAGCGCCACGCCCGTGCTGCGCGCGGGGTTCACGGACGTGTTGGTCACCGGAATGCTGATGAGGTGGATCAGGGTCAGACCGAGACCGATGGCAAGGGGGGCAAAGCCCGCCGGGGCGCGCTTGTCGGTTGCCCCCAGAATGATCACGAGGAACATCATGGTCATCACGACCTCGCACACCAGCGCGGAAAGCAGCGAATAGCCGCCGGGAGAATGTTCGCCGAAGCCGTTCGAGGCGAAGCCGCCGAGGACAAAGTCGGGCTTGCCGCTCGCGATGAGATAGAGGACGCCGCCGGCCGCGATGGCGCCCAGCACCTGCGCGACGATATAGGGGGCAAGCTTCTTGGCGGGAAAACGCCCGGCGATGCAGAGTCCAACCGACACGGCCGGGTTCAAGTGACAGCCGGAGATGTGCCCGATGGCGTACGCCATGGTCAGCACGGTCAGGCCGAAGGCCAGCGCGACACCCACGAAACCGATGCCGAGCCCGGGAAACGCCGCTGCCAGGACGGCGCTGCCGCAACCACCAAGCACCAACCAGAAGGTTCCCAGGAACTCCGCGCCGTATGCTCTTTTGTCCATTATTGTTCTCCTTACGAGCCGATCAGGCGTTGGTCGGTATTGACCAGCCCAAAATCGGACCGTCGCAGTCTACTCCGGCTGGCGCGGGACGGGCTAGCGATGGATTTGCGGCGTCGCGCTCCACCATGCGGTTCGAACCCGATCAGTTCTGCTTCACGTATATCCTGCAGTCGGGTATCAGCGCGCTGCCGCCCTCGGTGCAGCTGCCGGGGCTCTGCACCGGCGAATAAGAGCCTAGACCTTTCGACAACTGCACCGTCAGAATCTGTCCATTCAAGACGTAGGTCCCGCTCATATTCTGTCCGACCGGAAGATACGTTCCGGTTCCGGTCTGGAAGACAATTTGAAAGTGGTGAGCTCCGTTGTCGTAGTCGCTCATGGTCCAGTTGGACGACCACTGCCCATCGATATCGGCCCACGCCATTGATTTGTCGCTGATCTTGAGCGTGTGGGGTCCGTCCGAGGGGCCGAGATACAGCCAGGATCCGTCAAGCTCGAAAGGTTCGGGCTGCGCGGTGGAGCCTCCTCCGCAACTTGGGAGAGCTAGCGTCGCGAGTGTCATCACGGTAGCCATACAGCTGATCCTCATCGGCACGCACCTTAGCACGGCAATCACATCTCATTACCCTGGCGCGTGCGGAAAGCCTGCCGAATCCGATAGCCCTCGTCGCGGCAGATCACGCCTGACGCGTGAAGCTTATTCTTGGATCATTTTCTTGAACCGATTCTTCCGCTTGCCACGACTGCCCTTCAAAGCACTTCAATTTGCCGGAGGACATCGGTTATGAAACACGCAGTTCGGAATCTGCTCAAGAGTGGTTTGCTGCTCGGTCTGGTAGGCATGGGTGCTTACGCCTGTGGACAATCGAACAGCGGAGGCGGGACCGGCGGGAGCGCAACAGGGGGTACCACGAGTAGTGGTGGACATACGGGTTCAGGTGGCTCGAACAGTGCGGGCGGAAGCTCGGCTTCAGGCGGGACGATGGGCTCGGGTGGCACCGTCGGCTCAGGTGGCAGCAACTCCGGCGGAACCAAGGCGACCGGCGGTAGTTCGGGCGGCGCCGCGACGGGCGGAATGCCCAGCGTCGGCGGCTCAGCAAACGGCGGTTCGTACAGCAGCGCGGGCACGGGCGGATCTGGCGGTATGGTCACCGCGGAAACCGGCGGGGTCGCCGGGGGCGCCGTCGTCTCTGCGCTCGGGTGGAAACTCCTCGCGAGCG
>CAZTTW010000181.1:0-7927 GCA_964616265.1 uncultured Myxococcales bacterium
CGCCTGGAACCACGGTGCCGAAGGAGACACCGACGATCCGGCCATTCTAGAGATGCGCGAGAAGACCAAGCGCAACCTGCTCGCAACTCTGTTTCTCTCCCGCGGCGTGCCCATGCTCTGCGCCGGCGATGAAATGGGCCGAACACAAAAGGGCAACAACAATGCCTACTGCCAGGACAACGAGATTTCCTGGGTCGACTGGAACCTCGATGACCGCCGCAAGGCACTGCTCGAGTTCACGGCGCGCCTGTCTCGCCTTCGCCATGCCACGGGCGTCCTGCGTGAAGACTGGTTCTTTCAAGGCGACCATATCTCGGACTCGCGCTTCAAGGATCTGACGTTCTTTGCGGTCGATGGGCGCGAAATGTCCACCGAAGACTGGCACAACGAAGGCTTGCTTTCCTTTGGCTACCTGCTCGGTGGCGACGCCTTGGTCGTCCCCGATCGGGCTGGGCACCGGCCGGTCGGGGACACCTTGCTCATGCTTCTCAACGGCAATCACGAAGAGGTGACGTTCACGCTTCCCAAGGTGGGCACGGTTCGGGCCTGGGACTTGGTCCTGGGCACCGCAAATCCCCAAGCACCCGCGTCCCGGTTGACCTCAGACGAAAAGCTGCCCGTCCCAGGACGAGCCTTGGCAATCCTGCGGCTGCGTTCACACATCGCCCCGAAGCTCGAGACGATTTGATGGCGAATCCGCGGCGAATTCCCGGCGCAACCTATCGTCTGCAGCTTCGTCGCGAGTTTCCTTTCAGCGCTGCAAGAGAGGCCATCCCCTACTTGCACAGTCTTGGCATCACCGACCTCTATCTTTCGCCCATCTACTACGCCCGACCGGGCAGCTCGCATGGCTACGACATTCTCGATCACACGCGGCTCAATCCAGAGCTGGGCGACGAAGCCGACCTACGCCAGCTGCTGGATACGGCACACGCGCATGCGATGGGCGTGCTTCTCGACATCGTTCCCAACCACATGTGCATCGCTGGCGACGCCAGTCCTCGCTGGCGAGAGGTTCTGGAAGACGGACCAGCGGCGTCCGCGGCCGCCTACTTCGATATCGACTGGGATCCTCCAAAATCAGAGCTGTCGGCCAAGGTCCTTCTACCGTTTCTCGACGAACAGTATGGCCGCGTCTTGGAATCCGAATTGTCGATTGCCTTCCGGCAGGGAGACTTCGTTGTCCGGTGGAATGGCGGCGAGTTGCCGTTCCGGCAAGAAACCTGGGGTCACATTCTGCGCCCTGCCATCAACATTCTTCGGGAGAGTACCGAGGCCGAGGATCCAGCGCTCATCGAATTGGAGAGCGTCCTTCGCGCAGTGACGTACATGTTGTCTGCCCTGCGCAGTCCGGCAGCCGAGCTCGAACGCCTTCATGAGAAAGAGGCCATCCGTCGTCGCCTCGCCAAGCTGGCCGAGGATTGTCCCGCGGTCGCGTCCGCTTTGGCCGCGGCGGTTAAACTACTCAATGGCGTACGCGGCGTTCCTCAAAGCTTCGACGCGCTCGAGCGCCTGATGAACGATCAGGTGTACCGACTTGCCCATTGGCGCGTGGCCGCTCATGAAATCAATTACCGGCGTTTTTTCGACATCAACGAGCTGGCGGCGGTACGCGTGGAAAACGAACAGGTCTTCGCCGCCATTCATGCCCTGCCGCTTTCACTGACCACGCACCTTGCGTTTGCTGGCTTTCGCGTGGACCATCTCGACGGGTTGGCGGATCCCAAGCGCTACTTGGATGATCTTCAGGCCGCATGGCGGAAGTCGACCGGGGCCCAAGACGGAGGCGGTGAACGCTGCTTCGTGCTGGTCGAGAAGATCCTCGCGCCGAATGAAGATCTGCGACCTGACTTCGCCGCCGACGGCACGACCGGCTACGATTTCATTCGCCTGGTCGCGGGTCTGCTCGTCGCTGGCGATGGTTCTTTACCGCTGCGCAATCTGGTCGACGAAATCGCGGGTCCGCTGGTGCCCTTCGCCCAGGTCGCGGCCGATTCCAAGCACCATGTCCTCGAGAGCACACTCGCCGCCGAGCTCACGGTCTTGGCTCGTCGGATGGACAGCATTTCCGAGCAACACCGCTACACGCGCGACTTCACCATGAACAGCATTCATGCGGCCTTGGCCGAAGTCGTAGCCGGATTTCCCGTCTATCGAACCTACGTCCGCGAGGAAGACCAAGACAAAGACGTAGCGACCGCCGACATTCGCGACATCCGGCAGGCCATTGCGCAGGCTCGGCACCGAACGCCGCTCATCAATGCCTCTCTCTTTCATTTCATCGAGTCGGTGCTGCTTCATCGCGACCCGGCCGGGCTCTCCGTCGAGCAAATTCGAGTGCGGCGCGAATTTGTTACGCGCTTTCAGCAATTGACAAGCCCGGTGTTCGCGAAGGGCATCGAAGACACCGCCTTCTATCGCTATCTACCGCTGCTCGCGCTCAATGAAGTTGGAGGCGATCCGACTCGTTGGCAGCTCTCTGACGGCGACGCCCATTCGGCCTTCGATCACCGAGGCGCAACCTCGCCCACCACGCTCTCGGCCACTGCCACCCACGATACCAAGCGTGGCGAAGATGCGCGTGCACGACTCTACGTCTTGTCAGAGGTCGCCGACCCATGGTCAAAGGCCTGCAAGCGGTGGAAAGGCATGAACCGGCGCTTTCGCACCGACGTCGACGAGGAGTCCGCGCCGGACGCGGCCGAGGAGTACCTGCTGTACCAGACCCTCGTCGCGAGCTGGCCCATGCATGGATTCGACTCCGAGCCCGACTATAGCCAGAGGATCGCGGCCTACATGACGAAGGCGCGCCACGAAGCAAAACGCTCGACCAGCTATATCAACCCCAACGCTGCCTACGAGGAAGCCGCTGAAGCCTTTGTTCGTCAGACCCTGGATGGAGAAGCCAATCGGTCGTTCTTGCAGGAGGTCGAGGCTTTTGTCGGCATGATCAAGACGGCTGGTGTCTGCAATTCGCTTGCACAGCTCGTCTTGAAAATGGCTGCGCCAGGGATCCCTGATTTCTTTCAAGGACGAGAACGATGGGACTTTTCTTTGGTAGACCCCGACAATCGTCGCCTCGTGGATTACCACGACCGGCCAGCCTTGCTCGAAAGTCTGCGGGCGGACGTGGCGCGCCACGGCGGATCCGTCATCGAGAATTGGTTTCTGTCGCCCCAAGACGGCAAGATCAAGATGTGGATCACGGCCGCCGGCCTCGGCTTGCGGCGCTCTCGGCCAGCACTGTTCCATCAAAATGGCTACGAGGCACTCGTCTGTCGCGGCCCTAAGGCAAAACACGTGTTCGCGTTCGCCCGCCGCAAAGGCAACCAGGCGGCCGTCGTCCTCGTCAGCCGCCACCTGGCGGCCCTCGGCAACCGACCCTTGGGCGCCGTGTGGGCTGAGACCCACGTCGAGTTGCCCGCCGAGCTGCAAGCCGCCACGCTCTTCGACGTCTTGACCGAGCGAAACGTTCCAGTCGATGGTCGCAGCGTCTCGGTCGACGCGGCCTTTCGCCATCTGCCGGTCGCACTGTTGGAGACACCCAAATGATTGCGCGCAAGTACGCTCAGGGCGCGGAGGTCACAGGCAAGGGTGTCAGTTTTCGCATTTGGGCTCCCGAAAAGAGCCGCGTCGATCTGGTTCTACACGGGCGCGGCACCACCATCGCCCTTGAACGCGACCGCGACGCCGACAATGACGGCTTTTGGTCCGCCTTCACCGATGCGGCGGGGCCTGGCGATCTCTACTCTTACCGGCTCGACGGCGAAGAGCACGATTATCCCGATCCGGCGGCACGCTATCTCCCCGAAGGACCGCATGGCCCCGCACAGATCGTCGACCCGACGGCTTTCTCGTGGACGGACCAGCAGTGGTCGGGCGTTCAGCCGCGCAACCACGTGATCTACGAGCTTCATGTCGCAACGTTTTCACCGGAAGGCACCTGGGCCGGCACCGAAGCCAAGCTCCCTCTTCTGAAGGAGCTAGGCGTAACCACGGTCGAAATCATGCCGGTGGCCGAATTTGATGGAGCGTTTGGCTGGGGCTACGACGGCGTGGGCTGGTTTGCGCCGAGTCACCTCTACGGAAAGCCGGATGGTTTGCGCCATCTCGTCGACCGCGCCCATGGGCTGGGATTGGCGGTTCTACTCGACGTCGTCTACAACCACTTTGGACCATCGGGAAACTACACGTCGAACTATTCACGCTTCTACACGAGTGACGTCCAGACGGAATGGGGCGCCGGGCTCAACTACGGCGGCGAAAACGCCCAGGGCATGCGCTCTTTGGCCATCGACAACGCCGCCTACTGGATTGACGAATTTCACTTCGACGGCCTTCGCCTGGATGCAACCCAAGCGATCACCGATCGCTCGCAAGAGCACGTCGTTTCGGCCATTGTCAAGGCAGCCAAGGGGGCGGCCAAAGGCCGGCCCATTTTCCTCGCTGGCGAAAGCGAGCCACAAGACGCTCGACTGTTGCGCCAGCACGTGCAGGCGGGCGTAGGCTCGGGGCTTGATGCTCTGTGGAACGACGATTTCCATCACAGCGCGGAAGTCGCGCTTACGGGCCGCCGCCACGCCTACCTCAGCGACTACTCCGGTCAAGCACAGGAATGGCTCGCGGCGGTTCACAGCGGCTTCATCTTCCAGGGCCAACGTTCCAAATGGCAAAGCAAGTCGCGCGGCCATCCGACGCGACAACTTCCGCTGCCTTCCTTCATCTGCTATCTCGAAAACCACGACCAAGTGGCGAATTCATTGTGGAGCACGCGACTGTGGCAGCGATGCATGCCGGCCCAGCATCGAGCGATGACGGCTCTCTTGCTGCTAGGACCGTGGACACCGATGCTGTTTCAAGGGCAAGAGTGGAATTCTTCATCGCCGTTTCGCTATATCGCCGGCTTCTCCGGCGAGCTCGCCGCCCTCGTCCGGCGTGGCCGCACGGAGTTCCTGTCGCAATTTCCCGGTTGCGCTGCCCATCCGGAAATTCTCCGTGACCCAGCCGATCCGCAAAGCCTCGAAGATTCGCGACTGCGTTGGTCCGAGCGTTCGCTGCCCGAACACGCTCGCGCCCTCCGTCTGCATCGGGATTTGCTACGTCTTCGCGAGCATGACTCGACGCTCGGCAAGAGCGCGCCTGGCTCGGTTCGGCTGGCCAGCGCGCTCTTGAATCCGCAATGCGTGATCCTTCGCTACTATTTCGACGATGCCCACCAGGAGACACAACAAAACGACCGCCTTCTGCTGGTAAACCTCGGCCAAAACATCGAAATCGAACGCATCACCGAGCCGCTCCTCGCGCCTCCCATTGAATCTGGCTTCGACACCTGGCGAATACAGTGGAACAGCACCGATCCGACATACGGTGGCGACGGCTGCGCGGAACCCTACACCCCCGACGCCGGATGGCTCGTTCCGGCCGCAGCGGCCCTTCTACTAACCCCCGCCTCCGCCGGGACAGAGTCTGCCGACGAAGGCGAACGCTAGCCTATACCGCGTCCTTGGATGAGGCGAATTACCACCAGGATGACAATGACGACCAGCAAGATATGAATGAGGCCGCCCACTGTGTACGACGTCAGCATGCCCGCCGCCCACAGCAAGAGTAAGAGTACGGCGATCGTCCAAAGCATGCTCAGGCTCCGCGCGGAAGAGGCACTTCCAGTTTGTCGGGGATGGCGTCCAGCACCTCGTCAATTCCAGATCGCAAGGTCCGCCTAATGGAGTGACGAACTTCGCGGCCTGTCTTCGGCGAGACCAACAACGCGAACGCGGCACCTGCCACGACACCGATGCCGATAAATCCAATCAGCTTCGCAGTAACTGATACGACGGACGGCACCGCCTGCAGACCAAATGTCGCCAGGATTTGCTTCTTGTCTAGGTTCCGTATGTTCTTGAGGTTCATGTTCGCTCCTTCTTTGCTGGGTTGGGCAGATCGTTTGCCCGCTTGCCACCGGAAAGCTCTTCGAGCAGGCTGGACATGTCCTCAGCATGTTCCTCCTCGACGGCCAAGATCCGTTCAAGCATCGTGCGCGTAGTCGGGTCGCTCTCGCCAAAGAAGCCGACCATCTCACGGTAGCTATCGATCGCGATACGTTCCGCCACCAGATCTTCCTTGATCATGTCGACCAAATCCTGCCCTTCCACGTATTGTGCGTGGCTGCGCGACGCCATTCCCTCGGGATTGAAATTGGGCTCGCCGCCAAGCTGGATGATACGCCCCGCGATCTCGTCGGCGTGACCCTGCTCCTCTTGGGCGTGGGCCAAAAACTCGGCTTTGACGCTCTCGGCGTGCAACCCCGACGCCATGAAATAGTGACGGCGGTAGCGAAGGACGCAGACGAGCTCGGTGGCCAGGGCTTCATTGAGAAGCTTGGTGGCCAGCGCTCGATCGAGACCGTAGGTGGCGGTGACGGCGCCTTCCTCAATGTGCTCACGGGCGCGCTTGCGCAGAGTTTCGATGTCGGAAAAGGAGTAACTCATGGGGACGACCTCCTAGCTGCACAGACTGAATGGGTTAATTGATTCACTGATTTGGCTTCCAGAAAGTTCTGTTTTTGGATAGGCAAGAAGCAGCATCAATAGAACGACAACCAGCAGTGCCGCCGGTCCACCGATGTAAATGCCGATGCCGGTTGGCGAGCTTCACGCTCCTGGCAGGAGTGCGTTTGCTCGTCGTCCGACGGTCGTTGAGCCTCGCGCGCCGGCGAACGTTGAGCCTCAGCTCTTGAGTCCGCGGCAGTCGCCGTTTGACCGAGCCAAATCCTGCCCACGCTGAACAGTAAGGTCAAGATAGCGATGCCGTCCGTACGTTTCGCCAGTCTCATGGTGCTTCTCCAATTGAAACCTCATCAATACAAGCCCCGTGCCAGCTCGACACTCAGACGGCTTGTACGCCCTTCGATCGGCTGCAATGTTCGGCGACGAGCTCGAGCAAATACTCGGCGTCCACCGGCTTCTTGACGACGGGATCTGCGATGTCGGCCCAGGGGGCAGGCTCGGCGTCGGTCAAAAATGCGACAGGAACGGTTTCGTATCCCGGCCTTTGTCGAACCTCTGCCACAAAACCGAGACCCGAGACTTCCGGCATGGCCAAATCCGTGACGATGAAATTGGGTCGTCCGTGGCTTTCGATAGCCACGAACGCCTCCTCGACGTTGGCACATGCCGAGATTTCCAAGCCGCTGACCTTCATCAGCTCCGCCAAATTCTCACGTTCTTCGGGATCTTCTTCGAGAAGTAACAACCATCCAGTCATTTCAATCACTCAGGTATGCCGTCCACGCCAGCGCAGCAGGTGAGCTACGACGCTTACGAGAGCCAACAACAAAAGAATGTGAATGGCGAAGGAACTCACCTTCACCACGGCGATGCCTAGGATCCACGCAATTGCCAAGAGAATAGCGACGAGCACCAGCATGATATTGACTCCTTAGGGTAGTTGCAGATAGCGGGCCGGATCCTTGATGAACTCCTGCCGGCAAGTCTCGCCACAAAAGTAGTACCTCACGCCGTGATAGGTAGCGCTCGGTCCGGCGGCGTTGGGCAAGCGTGTTCCGCAGATGGGGTCACGAATATCGTTTTCCTTCCTATCCCCAGTGTCGAAAGTAATTCTGCCGTCGTCCAAGGACGACACGACTACGCCTTCTTTCTTCGCCTCTACTTTTTCTTCATCCATCTGTCGTTCCTCGTTTTGCGATCGTCGTTCCGAACCAGCCGTGGGGTGCAGCTCTGAGACCTGGAATTCCGGTGGCGTAACAGCGTTACCAATTGGCGTCGTGGTATTTGTCGCACTACCGAGCAGCCGACTGGTTGCGCTTCGGCCTCAACTCGGGTGGCTCCGGTACCATTCGCGACTCCTCTTCGGCGTCGGGATCTGGCAGATCGACGTCACCCGTCTGTTCTTCCAGTGCCTCGACAGC
>CAZTTW010000182.1:0-7907 GCA_964616265.1 uncultured Myxococcales bacterium
GCGATAGAGACGACAGCTTCCTGCTGGCGACGGTCAACGTGGTGGTCGCCGTGTGAACCGTGCCACTGGAATCGGTGTAGGTCGCCGTGATGACGCTACTACCAGCGCTGACTGCCTGTGCCCTTCCATTGTTTCCTCCGATGACTGCAACAGCCGGGGTGGCTGATGTCCAGCTCGACGACGCGGTCACGTCTTTCTTCGTGTCGTCGATGAAGATGACCGTTGCCGCGAACTGCTGAGTGGTCGTTCCGGACAAGTAGATGGTAGGCGTGGTCGGCGTGATACTGAAAGACAGCACGGCCGGATTGCTCACCGTCACGTTGGCCGTGGCGCTGAACGTGGTGCTGGCGTCCGTGTAGGTCGCAGTCACGGTAGCCGTTCCTGTCCCGACGCCCGTCGCGGTAGCCCCGCCCACGATGCCGATGCCACCTCCTCCGCCCTGGAAGCCCGTGTTGGCGTTGGACATGACCACCACCGTTGGATCTGTCGTCGTCCAGCTCGCGCCGTTCGTTACGTTGGAGGTGCTGCCATCGGTGTAGACCAAGATGGCGGTGAAGGCCTGGGTTCCGTTGAGAAGAATACTGGCCGAGGTCGGGCTGAGGGTCAGGCTCTTGGGCGTCTTGGCAGCGGTGATCGTCAACGTCGCCGTGGCGCTGACAGCGGCAGAGCCATCGGACGGAGTATAGACTGCCGTGATGGTCACGTTACCGGCCGCGAGGCCGGTGGCAAGCCCGCCGCCTCCCAGCACGAAGACACCTCCGCGGCCTCCACCCCCTGTCGCACCTGTGGTGATCGTAGCCTTCGTCCCGTCGGAGGTCGTCCAGTCCGTGCTCCCGCTGGTGGTGACGTCCGTGGTGGTTCCGTCGCTATTCTCCGTGTAGACACGGAACTGCTGCGTTCCATTCACGGCAACCGATGCTGTAGCTGGAAGGATGTAGATTCCGAGGACCGTCGTGGCTGAAGTGACCGTGAGGCTCGATGTGTCCGTGTAGGTCGTCCCTCCTGTCGTATAGGATGCCGTGATCGTGGCGGAGCCCACAGCGAGGCCCGTAGCCGACAGCCTCCCACCTCCGACGGGGCCTCCACCGCCGCCGCTGCTCACCGATGCCACGATGCCGTTCGACGACGTGAGCGTCACGCCATTCGTGAGCCCAGCCGTTGACCCGTCACTGTAGTCGGCATCGACTGTGTAGGTTTGGGTGCCTCCAACCTTGATCGAGGCCGTGGTCGGTGTGATTCGAATCGCCGAAAGGGTTGCTACCGCCTTGACCACCAAGGTCACGGAGTCGGACAACGCCGTGCCCGCGCTGGTCGTGTAGCTTGCGGAGATCGTGGTTGTTCCAGGGGCCACGGCCTTTGCTGTCTCTCCGCCAGGGCCGCCGACGCCGAACGGGCCTCCTCCACCGCCGGTCGCGGCAACGGTTGCAACGGCCGTATTCGACGATGTCCACGTCACGCCGGTCTGGAGAGCAGCCGTCGTGCCGTTCTCGTAGACGGCCGAGACCGTGTACGCTTGCGTGGCTCCCGCGGCAATCGTCTGGGTAGCTGACGGTGCGATTTGGATGGAGACGATGGTTGCCTCGGTCACCGTTAGGCTTGCGGTCGCCGATAGGCTGCTCATGGCTGCCGTGATTGTGACCGCGGTGCCGGACGCCGACACGCCCGTGGCCACGCCGTTCGTGCCTGAGGCGTTCGAGATGGATGCAACCGAGGTGCTGCTCGATGTCCAGGTCACCTCACTCGTGATGTCTGAAGTGGTTCCGTTGCTGAAGGTGCCGGCTGCCGTGAACGGATAGGTCTTGCCCACACGGACGCTGGCGGTGGCCGGGCTTACGGAGATCCCTGTGAGCGTCGCCGATGTCACGGTAACGGTCGCGGTGGCGACTTTCCCGGACAGCGTGGCCGTGATGGTAGCGGTGCCTGCGCCAACACCTGTAACCGTGCCGGCAGTGGCCGAGTCGTTGCTCACGGTGGCGTACGCGCTACTCGATGTCGTCCAAGTCACCGCCGTGGTGACGTCCAGCGAGAATTGAGTGTTCGTATCCGCGGCGTCGCCGTAGAGACCCGTCGCTTTGAGCTGCGTGGTCAGTCCAACGATCAAGCTGCTGACTGTCGTGGGGGCGATCGTGATGCTGATGAGGGAAGCCGCCGAGACCGTCACGTTGAGCTGGCCGCTGACGGTGCCCAGCGTGGCCTTGAGGGTGGCGCTACCGGCCGCGATCCCCGTGCCGAGGCCCACGCTGGCAGAGGCGTTCGAAATGGACAAGACGCTGGTGTTGCTTGACGACCAGGTGACAGAGGCGGTCAGATCAGAGGTCGTGCCATCTGTGTACGTTCCTGTCGCGGTGTAGGACTTCGGGCTGCCGACCACGAGGACGCCCGATCCGGAAATGGTGATATTGCGCAGACGCGCGTTCGTCACAATTACCGTGTCGGTCCCGCTGACAGTGCCTACTGTCGCTGTGACAGTCGCCGTTCCAGCGGCTACGGTCGTGACGGAACCTGCGTTGGTGCCCGACGCCACGACGGTGAGAACTGTCGCATCGCTGGACGACCACGTTGCCGTGGCGGTTACGTCCGCCGTGGTGTTGTCGTCGTAGGTTGCCGTCGCCGTGAACGCCTGGTTGGTAAGTCCGCGCTGCAGGGTCGGCGTCGTGGGCGTGATGGCGATACTCACTAGATTCTTGGCGGACACGGTGATCGTGCTGGAGTTTCCGGAGATACTCCCAATCGTGGCGGTTGCGTAGCACGTTCCTGCGGCTACCCCAGTCACGACGCCTTTCGTCCCAGTCGCATTACCCACGCTGCACGCGGAGGAGTTCGACGACGTCCAGGCCGCGGTTGCAGTCACGTCTTGCTTGGTTCCATCGGTGAACACGCCGGTCGCGACCAAGGTTGCGGTGCCTCCCACCGCCAAAGACGCCGTTGGCGCTCCGGAGATGCTGATCGACAGGAGTGGATTCGTTCCGTTGACCGTGACCGTAGCGGTGGCATTCTTGCCTTGGTAGGTCGCGGTGATGGTCGTCGTCGCGACGCTGGTTCCAAGCCCCGTCAACGTGGTGCCCGCGACCGTTAAGACCGACGTGTTCGCCGATGTCACCGTTGCCGACGCTGAGACGTCCTTGGTCGTGTTGTCGGAGTAGATCGCCGTGATGGTGATCGTTACTGGCGTTCCAACATTCACTGTGATTGGACTTGAAGGGGAAATTTCGACACTTGAAAGAGTTGCCGCCACCTCCGGATTCGGGATTCCCCCAGGACCGTCGGCGCCAGCGTCGCGGAGCGCATCGGGGTTAACAACGAGATCCGGTCTGCCGCCGTCAGGGTTTCCTTGCGACGGAGTGTCCTGCCGTGCATCTGTGAGCAGGTCGCCATCACCAATGCGTCCGTCGCCGTTACCGCGACCGTCGGTCGTGTCTACAATTGCGTCGGTGTCGATGCGGCCACCATCGGGTAGAGCCAACGCGTCGGAGGGCTTGGTGTCGAGCTTCCCGTCCAACTGGGTGCCGCTTCCTCCGCCGTCGATTCCACTGCCGCCGTCGACGGTTACCCGGAGAGCGCTGCGGCCGCCGCAGGCCCCGAGGGCACTGATGATGAAACCGAGAAGTGCGAGTTTGTTTCGAAGCATCGTCTTTTCCTTGTCTCTAACGAATTGACCGTCGTCCACGACGGTGGACAGAACCCCGATTGCCCCATAAGGGCACACATAGTGGTGAAATCGTCAGCGGACTTTGTTGGTACTCATTTTCGCCGGTCCCGGACACCGCGATGGGAGTCTAGTGCGTATTCTCGGGAAGCGGTGACGGTCTTGTAAACTATCTAATGGACGACGGCACGAGGGTGCAGTTGTGGCACAACACGACGCGTTTGCGGCTGATGCGGGAGCGTTCGCGATTTGAGCGCGTTCGCTGCGCTTCGTTCTTCGCGCCTACGCCTCGTCGCCGAATTCCGTCGGGAACCGCTGACGCATGGTGCGGTTGACCACTTCCTCGATCTCGTCCTCGGTGCGCAGGGCCATGATTTCTTCTGCCAGCCGTTCGGCCTCGCTGGTTCGGGTCGCACGGATGATGGCCTTCACCATGGGTATTTGGCGCGGCGCCATGGAAAGAGACCGAAGCCCAAGGCCAAGCAAGACCAGGCAAAAGCGCGGATCGCCGGCCATGTCGCCGCACATGGCGACGGGCTTTCCGCAGCGGTTGCAGGCGGTGACCACGCTCCGGATAATGCGCAAAATGGCCGGGTGCAAGGGATGGTAGAGGTAGCCGACGTGCTCGTCCTGACGATCGGCGGCCAGGGCGTACTGAATCAGGTCGTTCGTTCCGATCGAGAGAAACTCGGTCTCGTCGGCGAGTAGATCCGCGATGATGGCCGCGCTGGGCGTTTCGATCATAGCGCCCAAAGGAACGTTGCGGTTGTGTTCGAGCCCTTCCTTGGCCAGCTCGTCGCATACTTCGGCGCAGATCTCGCGCACGATCCGCCACTCGCCCACGCCCGAAATCAGCGGGAACATGATCCGCAGCGGTCCGACTGCGGCGGCCCGGTAGAACGCGCGCAGCTGCGAACGGAAGAGGTCGCGGCGCCAGAGCGAATAGCGGATGGAACGCAGGCCGAGGGCAGGGTTGTTGCCGGCCGGAATACGTACTGACATCGGCAGCTTGTCGCCGCCGAGATCCAGAGTGCGGAAGACGACGTTGCGGCCCTCCATGGCCCGCAAGGCGGCCACCGCGTGCTGGTACTGCTCTTCCTCGGTCGGCAGCGTCGAGCGCTCGAGGTACAAGAATTCGGTGCGGAAAAGCCCGACGGCATCGGCTCCGAGCTCGACCGAAACGGACAGTTCTTCCAGCAGCTCGACGTTGGCCGCCATTTGGATGCGAACGTTGTCGAGGGTGGTGGCCGGCGCCTCGCGCGCTTTGGCCAATCGCTCGGCCTGCACCAGGTCGCGTGCCGCGCGGTCGGCAAAGCGCTCTTGCACGCCGAAGTCGGGCTCGAGGATGACTTCGCCGCGACCGCCGTCGACGATGACCGTCATGCCGGAGCGGATGTGTTTGATGAAATCCTGAACGCCTGCGACGAGCGGGAGGCCGAGGGCGCGTGCCACCAGCGCCGCGTGCGAGGTCTTGCCGCCGCCCTCGGTGAAGAAGCCGCTGACGCCCGCGCGGCCGAGCTGCGTGATGTCGGCCGGCGAGAGATCGTGCGCGAACAGCACCGCGCCTTTGGGCACGCCTTCGTGTCCCGGCGGGGTCATCCCGAGCAGGTTGCGCAAGATGCGCTCGCCGATCATGTCGATGTCGCTGCGCCGCTCGCGGAAGTACGGATCTTCGATACTGGCGAACACGACCTGGATTTGATCCAGGGCCCGGCGCAGTGCCCATTCGGCCGAGACCTGATCGTTGCGGATGATCTTGTTGGTCTCTTCGACCAGGTGGACGTCTGCGAGCATCATCCGGTGGGCTTCCAGAATCCGGTATTCTTGCCCGTCGCCGACTTGCTCGGCGATTTGCTGCTGAATGCGGCGAAGCTGGGCATCGCTGCGAGTCAGGGCATCTTCGAAACGGCGCAGCTCCTGGTCGACCTCGTCGGCGAAGATACGCCGCTCTTGCACCTCTACCCGGCCGCCGAGGAAGTGCGCGACACCCATTGCGATGCCGGGCGACGCTCCCACGCCGGCCAGTCTAATCATCGACGACGCCCTCGCCGAATCCTTCCTCGACCAGCGCCGCCAATGCGGCCACGGCCTCTTCGGCGTCGGGCCCTTCGGCTTCGATGACGATGCTGAGGCCAAGGGCCGCCACCAGCGTGAGAAGGCCCATGATGCTCTTGCCGTTGACGCTGGCGCCGTCCTTCAAGACCCGGATTTCGGATTTGAAATGCGCCGCCAGCTGGACGAACTTCACCGCCGCTCGCGCGTGCATCCCGGCGCGATTGCGTATCTTGCGTTCCTGCCTGGCGACGTGCAGTCCGGGCTCGGCCACGTCAGACTTTCCCCCCCATGCTGACCTTCCCGGTCAGCTCGGACCCGATGCGGATAGAACGACGGCCGCATTCCTGGATTTCGCTGGCGAGAAGCCCTGGCGGCAACCTGCATCGGTCGAGCGTCGCAAGCTTGAGCAGCATGGGCAGATTGACGCCGCAAACCACCTCGGCAGCGCGCGTGCCGTCGGCCATCGTCATCGACACGTTGAAGGGTGTCGAGCCGTAGACGTCGACCAGCAGCAGGACGCCTGCCCCGTCGTCGACTTGGCCGCACGCTTGTGCGACCTTATGCATAATCGAGGCGCTGTCTTCGCCGGCCGATACGCACGCGGCAGCAATGTTGGGGATGGTTCCTACCACCCGTCGTGCTGCCTCGATGAGGGCAAACGCCACTTGCTCATGAGACACGACCACCACTCCCACCATAGGTTCGATTGCCCTTGTACCTGTCGAAGACATCGTATTTCAGCCCATGGGTTGTGAAGATGGTTGGTCTGATAGATTACATCCTTCCGGCGAGATAGCGAGGGCCTTTGCGCAGCGTCCTTCACTTCTGTCCGGAAGTCGGTCAGGACTTCGATGGTGTCCCTGGTTGAATCTGGCGTTCGCAGTAGAATGCAACGGAGTCATGAAGGACGGGCCAAAGGACAAGGCGGACGGGATCGTTGCGCTTGCGCGGGAAACGGCGGATGCGCTCGGTCGGCTGACCAAGCAGCATCTGCACTTGGCGCGCCTGGAAATGCGGTCCGACCTGCGTGCCATGGGGCGCGAGGCGGGTCTCATTGCGGTGCTGGCCGCACTGACCATCGTCGGATATGCCCTTGCCATGGTAGGCGTTTCGATGATCATCGGAGACGGTTGGCAAAGGGGGCTGCCGTTCTTGATCATCGGCACGGTTCACGTGTTGGCGTCGGGCGTTGGAATTCTGATCGCGGTAGCCCGATTGCGTCGGATGCGCCCCATGAACGCAACGGCCGGCGAGGTCAATCGGAGCCTGGAGCCGCTGGGGATTTCACCGACGGGGACGTCGGCACGGCCATCGCCGACGGACGGGCAGCAGGAGATCCGATGACGGGACCGCGCGACAAGCTCGGCCCAGACGACGTCGATCCGGAGATCCTCTTTGCCGAGGCGGAGATTGCCCGCGCGCGCGAGGCGGTCGCCGAGTCCATCACGGCGCTAGAACAAGAAATCTCGCGTGCTTTCGATTGGCGCGAGTGGGTGAGGCGCAAGCCGTATCTCGCCGTGGCCGGCGCCCTCGCGGTTGGCGCGTTGCTGGGCAGCCTCAGTTTCGGCCGTGACAAGCACAGGTAGGCAACCACAAGCCAAGGAGTCGAACATGCAGAGCACCACATCCGAGGAAAGCAAGGCTGCGGTAGAAGCTCCTGACACCGGGGAGCAGGAATCTCGTCAGCCCATCGACGAGCTCAAGGAACGGCTCGAGCTGCTCAATGAGCGGGTCAAAAACTTCATCAAGGAACGTCCCGCGGTTTGCCTCGCGGGGGCCGTGGCGCTTGGCTATCTGGTTGCGCGCATCGCACGACGGAGGAGCTAGCAACATGAAATCGGCAGAGCCGAGCGTGAGCAGGCTGATCCGGGACGGTCTCGACATTCAGGGGCGCGTCGAGCGGAATCCTTATGGCATGGTGGCTGGAGCGCTTGCCGTCGGATACGTCCTGGGCGGAGGGATCTTCACGCGGCTGACGGAGCGGGTTGCTGGGGCTGCCTTGCGCGCCGGCCTGCTAGCGATTTTGCCGCGCCTGGAAGAGGAATTTCTAGGTGGCAAGGACGTCCAAGGGGAAAGCGCTACGAGCGAAAAAGGAGAATGACGATGAAACTGCACGACTTGAAGGATATGGACAAAGACGACTTCTTGGGGCTCATCGGCCTGCAGAGCAAACGCTCGTTTACCGGCGAGTTGCTTGGCACCTTGG
>CAZTTW010000183.1:0-7895 GCA_964616265.1 uncultured Myxococcales bacterium
GCACGACAATGCCGTGCTCGTCACGCACGCTTTGGCTGCGGACTCGCACGTGGCCGACGTCGGCGACCGGCCGGGCTGGTGGGACGAGGTGGTGGGACCTGGCAAGGCCATCGACACCGATCGATTCTTCGTGATTTGCCCCAACCTGCTCGGAAGCTGCCGCGGAACCACTGGGCCCGCCTCGCTCGATCCGTCGACGGGAACGCCTTACGGCCCACGCTTTCCGCACCTCACGGTAGGCGACTGGGTGACGGCGCATGTCGACCTGCTCGATGCTCTCGGCATCGAGCGACTCTTCGCAGCGGCAGGAGGATCCATCGGCGGACAGCAGGCGCTGGAGTTGGCTCTGCGCTTTCCCGAAAGAGTATCGCACGTGGCGGTAGTTGCCGCGGCGGCGCGGCTTTCGGCCCAGGGCTTGGCGTTCAACGCCTGCGGCCGAGCCAGCATCATGAACGACCCGAACTTCCGCGACGGCGACTATTATGGACACGAGCCTCCGGTCAGCGGCTTGAGCGCCGCGCGCATGATGGCCCACATCACCTATCTGTCAGACGAGGGCATGCGCGACGAGTTCGGCCGGCGCCGAGGCAATGTCGAAGACGTCTCTGGTCTCGGCTTCGCGGTGGGTGACTTCATCGCCGAGCGGGGCCGGCGCTTCGCCCTGCACTTCGACGCCAACAGCTACCTGGCCATCACGCGCGCAATGGACCACTACGACGCCTCGATTTGGGGAGACGGAGACTTGGTGAGAGCGTGCGAGCGTCTCCGCGCGCGGGTTCTCTTGCTCTCCTTCGACAGCGACTGGCTCTACCCGCCGAAGGACTGCCGCGAGCTGGCCCTTGCCCTCCTACGAGCCGGCAAGAAAGTGCACTACGCGAACATCCCATCTCCCCACGGACATGACTCGTTCCTGCTCGGATCGCCCACCATGAATAGTTTCATCCATACGTTTCTCGCCGGTTGATTCCATGCCTCGCTACGACGATCCACGCATCGATTCCGATTTGTTGGCCGAGCGCGATCCCGAGCGGCTCCCGCCGGGACGTTTCGAATGGCGCGTGGCCGAGGTGGTGGACATCGCCCGGCGGCGCAGCGCACGCGGTACGAAGACTTCGGCTCCGCCCGTTCGGTGGCAAGACGACATCATCGTGAACGAGATCGCGCGCGGGGCGAGCGTGCTCGACCTCGGCTGCGGCGACGGAGAGCTTCTCGAACGCTTGGAAAAGGAGCGCGGCGTCCGCGGCCAAGGCGTGGAGATCGACTTAACCGCGGTGCTTGGGGCCGTTCGGCGGGGAGTCTCGGTATTGCACGCGGACCTGGAGCAAGGACTGCGTTGGTTTCCTGACCGCTGCTTCGATTACGTGGTCCTCGAGGAGACACTGCAAACGCTCCAGAGTCCCAAGCTGGTGCTTTCCGAGTTGTTGCGGGTCGGCCGACGTGGGATCGTCTCGTTTCCTAATTTTGCCCATTGGCGAGTGATCGTGGACTTGGTTGCGAACGGACGGATGCCCATCACGCCGCGCTTACCCTTCCCGTGGTACGCGTCCGAGAACATTCACCCTTTCAGTCTGCAAGATTTGCTCGACTGGGCGGACGCCTCGGGCGTTCAGCTGGTGTCGGGCCACAGTCACGCCGACGGCTCGGTGCGACGGCTGCGTCCCGAAGACAACCTGCACGCCGAAGAGGTGCTGGTGGTTCTCGCGCGTGCGTGAGGTGCGCGCCCTCACGTAGCGCACGCGCAAGAAAGTTGTTGCACTGTTGTCCTTTTTAAAAGACACTTGTCTTGCCGCTCAAAACCACAAGACAAGGAGTCGCTATGTCCTTCCGTTCGCCCGCCCATCCTTCCTTCGTTCCATTCCGCTCATCGTTCCTCGTCGCCTTTCTCCTCGCGCTCGGCGCAGCCTCGCGATCGGCCGCAGCCGAGGAAGTCTCGCCGACCGAATCGGCCGCGCCACCTGCCAGCAGCTCTGCGGCGACGCAGCCTTCGACCGAGGAATTAGAGCGGCGGATCGACGAGCTGGATCAACGACTGCGCCAGGTAGCGCGACCGGTTGAGGCACCTTCACCGACGTCGCCCAAGCCGGCGCCCACCGTGAGCGCCGAGGAGGCCGGCTTTGGCATCACCAGCGCGGACAAGCAATTCAAGGTCCGCATCCACGCGCAGCTGCAAGTCGACGGTCGGCGCTTCTTTGGCGACGATTCCCTGCGCGACCTCGATACGTTTCTCGTTCGGCGCGCTCGCCCAACCATCGAAGTTACCCTTGGTGGCTTGGCCGACGCAGTCATCACGCCCGACTTCGCCGGCGGGACGCTGCAGCTCTTCGATGCATTCATCGACGTGCACCCCTTCCCCTGGCTGCGCTTGCGTGCCGGCAAATTCAAGCCGCCGGTGGGCCTCGAGCGTTTGCAGTCGGACAACAATCTCGTCTTCACGGAGCGCGCGCTCGACCAAGACCTGTCCGCGCAACGCGACGTCGGAGCCCAGCTTTGGGGAGATGCCGCCGAGGGTATCGTTCGCTACGAAGCCGGCATTTTCAACGGAGCACCGGATTCGGCCCTCAACGACGTCGACAGCAGCTACTCCAAGAGCCTCGCCGGACGGATTTTTCTGCAACCCTTTGCGCCGGATTCCCTGCGCTGGCTCGGCCGGCTCGGCGTGGGCTTCGCTGCCGAAACCGGCTCGGAGAAAGGCAGCCCGGCCATTTCGGGCGGCGCCGTGAGCGGCACCTGGCTCGGCTCGTTCAAGTCGCTCGGCCAGAACACCATCTTCACCTACCTCGTCAGCACGACCGATACGACGCAGACCGTGACCGCACTCCACCGCCATACGCGCCTCAACCCGCAGTTCTATTACTACTTCGGTCCGGTCGGACTCGAAGCCGAATACCTTCAGGAGAAGCAAGCTGTCGTCAAGAACGTTACCGAGTCTACCGCCACGAACTCGGCTGGACACGTCACCCTCGCCTATGTCATCGGCGGCGACCGCACTTACGAAGGCCCCCGCGTCCATCACGCCTTCAATCCGGCGACGGGTGGCTGGGGCGCGCTCGAGCTTGGCGCACGCTACAACTGGCTCACCATCGACGGTGGAGCTTTCCCAACGCTCGCCGATCCCACGAAATCCGTCGCCAAAGCGAAGGCCTTCGGTTTCGTGACCAGCTGGTATCTCACGCAGAACCTGCGCTTTGCCGCAAGTTACGACCAGACCGCCTTCACCGGCGGGATCAAGAGTGGAAGCACGGTGGCGGACCGCAAAACCGAACGGATCCTGATTGGGCGTTTGCAGGTCGGCTACTAGTCAGAAAGTCTGTCTTGCTAATAGACACCAAGGAACAGTCATGAGAAACGCTCTGATTTTCGTTCTCACCTTTGCCGTGTCCACCTCCCTCGTCGCAGGTAGCGCTCACGCCAAAGACATCACGCTCCTCAACGTCTCCTACGACCCCACGCGCGAGCTCTACCAGGCCTACAACCCGGCCTTCGCCACGTACTGGAAAGCCAAGACCGGCGATGACGTCAAGGTCAGCCAGTCGCACGGTGGCTCGGGCAAACAAGCGCGATCGGTTATCGACGGGCTGGAAGCCGATGTCGTCACGCTTGCCTTGGCCTACGACATCGACGCCATCGCCGAGCAGAGTGGACGACTAGACAAGGACTGGCAGAAACAACTCCCTGAGAGATCTTCGCCGTACACCTCGACCATCGTCTTGGTCGTGCGGAAGGGCAACCCCAAGGGAATCAAGGACTGGGACGACCTCGTTCGTCCGGACGTCAAGGTGATCACGCCCAACCCCAAGACCTCGGGTGGGGCGCGCTGGAACTATCTCGGCGCTTGGGCTTATGCCCAACAGAAGCTGAAGGATGAAGCGAAGGTGCGAGACTTCGTCGGACGCCTTTACAAGAACGTGGTCGTCCTCGATTCCGGCGCGCGCGGTTCGACCACGACGTTCGCACAGCGTGGGCTGGGGGACGTGCTCATCGCATGGGAAAACGAGGCCTTCCTGCTGGTCGCCGAATTGGGCAAGGACAAATTCGAGATCGTGGCGCCGTCCTTCAGTATCCTGGCCGAGCCGCCCGTGGCGGTAGTGGGCAAGAACGTAGCGAAACATGGTACGACGGCCGTGGCCAAGGCGTATCTCGAATACTTGTACAGCGAGCGGGCACAGGAAATCATCGCCCAGAATCACTACCGCCCACGCAATCAAAAAATCGCAGCGAAATACGCCGCCAGCTTCCCCACGTTGCGTCTCGTGACGATCGACGAGCAATTCGGCGGTTGGCAAAAGGCGCAAAAGACGCATTTCGCCGACGGCGGTACGTTCGACCAACTCTACGGGAAGTAATCCGGCTAAAGGATTTCCCTCGCGCTACCGTTCTTTGCTTGACGGGTCTTGGGGGCTGCCCGACAGCCCCTTATGGCAGGAGGTCAGCTTGGGAAAACTGGCGCGAAGTGTCTTTTCCGATGAGCCGGAATCGCAGGATGCAGCTCGGAGTGCGGGAGAGGCACTCCTTGCGCAGTTTGGCGCCGAGGTGCCGAAAGTGGTGCTCGTCTACGCCACTATGAACCATGACCAGCCAGCGGTGCTGACCGGCCTACGCGACGTGCTCGGCGCGGACGTTCCGTTGCTGGGCTGCTCTGTGCAAGGGGTCGTGTCCAACGATTGCCTGACCGAGGATGGCTTCGCGCTCGGAGTTATGGGACTGGGTGGTCGCGATCTGGCCTGTGCCGCCGCGGTCGAGCAAGAGATTCAGGATGGCACCAAGGAAAAGGGCCGCCGGCTCGGACAAACGCTCAAGCGCAACCTGGGTGGAGAGCCCAAGGTCGTCGTTCTGCTTTACGATCCCTTGTGCGGGGCCGATATCGAAGCGCTCCTGGAAGGGGTGCAGCTCGAGGTTGCCTGCCCGCTCGTCGGCGGTGCTGCAGGCCAACCCTGGGGCCATCCGCGGGAAACATTTCAGTACTGGGATAGGGAAGTCATCTCGCACGGGGTCGTGGGGATGGCGCTCTCTGGCCCCTTCGCGCTCGAAATAGGCCTCTGCCACGGCACCGCTCCAAGTGGAATTGCCAGCGTCGTCACCAAAGCCGCAGGCAATCAGGTTCTGGAGATGGACGGACGCCCAGCCGCCGACGTTTGGCGTGAAACGACGGGTTGTCGCACCGAGGATTTAGCTCACCAGAGCCATTTTGCGACATGGGCTCTCGGCGTAGAACGAACGGGACGCGGAGGTCAAGTCGAGCGTCTGATTCGCGGGGCGTTCGGTTTCGATCCGCAGACCGGCGCCATCATCCTTCAGGCCGCGGTGCCGGAAGGAACGCGGGTCATGTTGCATCACAGGACCATCGAGAACGTCCTGGGCGGCACGGAAGCCATGGCCCGCGATCTGGCCGTCCGCCTTGGAGCGCGCCGGCCCTGGGCCGTGCTTGGCTTCGAGTGCGCGGCCCGAACCTTTCCGTTCCTGGGAGAGACCAACACGTGCAAAGAGCACGAGCGCTTGCGCCTCGCCGTGGCACCCGAGGCCCATTGGCTGGGCATGATGGCTTGGGGCGAGATCTGCCCCTGCGCGGGCGAGCCGGCCTTTCACAACTACAGCTACCCGCTGCTCCTCTTGACCGACGAGAAGCCGCAAACAGTTGACCAGACTTAGAGCGAATCGTTACCTTCGCTAGGTGGGTGCACTCGTGGAAGCCGAGGAGCAGCTTCTGAAAGAAAAAGCCAAGCTGTTGCTTCAGCGCGAGCGGGAGCTGTTCGAGTTGCGCCTGAGGCTCGATCAACTCACCTAGTGGCTGAGCTTCGGACAAACGCTGTCCGAAATGTTCCTCAATCGGAGCTGTTCGCCGGAGGAGGTGTGGAACCGCCTCCGCAAGAGCCTGGTCTCCAAGCTGCGGCTCCAGCGCGTGCTGCTGCTCGAGGTTCGCGCGGCGAGCCTGTACTCTCTCGCACCCATCGGCCCGGAACGTGCCTTGTCGAGCGCGGCGCGCTCGCTACTCGACGCGCAGCCTTGGGGCTTGTGCAACGATCCCGAGGCAGACTCGACTTCTCCTGCCGTGGCCGCGTTGGCGCAAACCCTCGGCCTGCATCAATTCATGTGGACCCGAATCGCTTGTCCTGGGCGGGCGCCAATCTTGATGGCGGCGGGCTTCGACCACACCAAGGCGGCCTTTCATTCACCGTTCCTGGACAACGACACCGCACACTTCAACAATGCGGCCCAATACGTGGAATCGCTGCTGGCGAATGCGCTCTTGGTCGCTGAGCTGGAAGCGGAAAAGAATCAGCTCCACCAGGCCTATGCGACCCTCGAGCAGCGGGACCGGGCTCTGCAAGAAGCCGCCGAACAGCTGCGCGCCGCCAACGAAACGCTGGAGGAGCGGGTCCGCGAGCGCACCCGAGCGCTAGCCGACAAGAACCGCGAGCTGCGCGAGCTTCCGCGACGTATTCAGACGTCGATCTTGCCGAAATCGACGACCGCCGCTCCGGCGATTACGGTCTCGTCACGGATGACGACCGCCGAAGAGGTCGGCGGTGACTACTACGACGTGCTGCCAGTCGCCGACGGGGCATGGATTGCCGTCGGCGACGTGTCGGGGCATGGGCTCGAGGCCGGTCTCATCACCTTCATGCTCCAAAGTGCGGTGGCGACGCTGACAGCAGCGCGCCCAGCTGCCACGCCGAGCGAGCTTTTGACGTTGCTGAACACCGTGATGTACAAAAACATTCGCGAGCGGCTCAAGAGCGACGATCACGTGACCTTCGTGCTTCTTCGAGTGTTCGAAGACGGGCGTGTTCTCTTTGCAGGCAGTCACGAAGACTTGCTCGTCTATAGAGCGAAAACCGGGGCCTGCGAGATTGTTCCGACACGAGGCACCTGGCTGGGCGCGGTGCCCAACATCAAGTCGCCCACCGTCGATGAGCAAATCCGCCTCGATCCGGGCGATCTGCTGGTGGCCTTCACCGACGGTCTCATCGAATCGAGAAACGCGGCAGGCGATATGTTCGGTCTCGAACGTCTGTGCAGCGAGATTGTCAGGTGGGGCGAGCGCTCGACGGACGAACTATGTGACCGGGTGTGGACGACGGTGGAGGCCTGGTGCCCCTGCCCCGAAGATGATCTTTCCTTGCTCGCAATTCGCTTCCACGGTGTTGCCTAGTTCGTTCGCGCCCGAGCGCTGAAGTGCTACCATGCGTGCTCCGGGCGCGGCCGCCGCGGCCGATACTGGGAGAGATGGCGCCATGAAGGAGCAAGCGTTGCGACGGTTTACGGCCAAGCTGACCAAGCGGCCGTTCGCGGCGCTGGCGCGACTACTTCTCGACTACCTGACGTACGTGGGCATGGTCGTCTTCTGGCTCTTCCTGGTCATCAGCAAACGTCCGCTCGCGTGGCTCGAACGGCGATCGCGCCGGCCCATCCGGGATCGCATCATCGCCTGGGTCGCCCGTCTGTCGCAGGGTTGATCGTGGATCCGTTCAGCTTCCTCGCCTGGCGCTTCTGGTACTTCTTCCGCGATCCAGTACGACGGCCACCAACCGGCCAGAACGTGGTCTCACCGGCCGACGGGCGCGTGCTGTACGTGCGTCACGTCGAGGCGGGCACACTGCCCCATCCGGTGAAAGCGGGGGTCGAGGTTCCGCTCGACGATTGGCTCGGCACTTCGGTCGGCGCGGAGAGTGGAACCTTGGCCAAGGGTGGAACCTTGATCGGAATCTACATGACTCCGGTTTCCGTGCACTACAACCGTGCGCCCATCGCGGGCCGAATCTCGGCGGTCGCCGGCCGACCGGCGCGTGGCGAGAACCTGTCCATGGTGCGCGCCTTCATGCGCCTCGCCTGGGACATGCCGCCGTTCGAGCAGGACAGCCGCCACATCCTGGACAACGCGCGCAACACCATCGTCA
>CAZTTW010000184.1:0-7852 GCA_964616265.1 uncultured Myxococcales bacterium
GCATCGAAATCGGTCTGGAAGGCATCTACGTGTTTGCGGAGATGCGCCAAGCACCCGGCGGCTTGCCCGTTGGCGTCTCGGGCCGCGCTCTGCTGCTGCTTTCGGGCGGCATCGATTCGCCGGTGGCCGGCTGGCTGGCGGCCAAGCGCGGCTTGGCGCTCGAAGCGCTGACCTTTCACTCGCCGCCCTTTACCGGCGAACGTTCGAAAGACAAAGTCGTATCACTTCTCAAGATCCTGTCGCGCTGGCAGGTGGCAAACACGCTGTGGGTCGCGCATTTCACGGAGACCCAACAACGGCTGCGCGAGGCCGGCCCCGCCGAGCTGGCCGTAGTCCTTTACCGGCGTATGATGCTCCGAGTGGCGGATCTGCTCTGTGAACGCACACGCTCGAGTGCCCTCGTCACGGGCGACAACTTGGGTCAGGTGGCCAGCCAAACCCTCGGCAATATGGCCACCATCGAAAACGCCGCTCGCCACATGGTGCTGCGCCCCCTGCTCACGTACGACAAGATGGAAACCACGGCGTTGGCCCGACGGATCGGCACGTACGATACGTCGTCCCTGCCGTTCGAAGACTGCTGCTCGCTGTTCATTCCCGCCCATCCCGCGACAGCCGCGCGTCTCGCCGATGTCGAGGCCGCCGAAGCGAAGCTCGATGTCGGCAAGGAAGCCGCCGCCATCGCCGACGCCTGCGAACGCATCAGCGTGTAACTTTCAAGGCGAGGGTGAGAGCCTACGATCCGCCTTCGTGATTCACTAGCGATCGATGACGTTTCCCATCCTTTGCCTTCTTGCCTGAACGTCACCATGGTCGTACGCGCCCCCCAACACTTTCGCTCCGTCACGGTCGCGCTCCCTGCCCCCGCGGACGATCCAGACACTTTCGGCCCCGAAGACACGGCCGCTCCAGACGTGCTCCATGATGCGTTTTGGCACTGAGTGGATTCGACCGCTCAGTGCGAATAGAGGACGATCTCGCGAGTTCCGTCGGCGGCTTTGCGAGCAACGGCGATCTTGTTGCCCCCTGCTGACCAAGGAGAGGGCTGCGAGCTCGGCAGGGCAACTTCGCCGAGAACAGTTACCTTCGCGCTCGCCGGATCGAGTGTGAAGAAATCCAGCGCGTAGCGGTTTTCTTCCTTCATGTCGCCCTTGCTGCCCGGCCGATCGGCGACCAGCGAAAAGACGATTTTGCTGCCGAGCTGCCGCTGCTGAAGAGTCGTGCGGTCGTAGTCTTGCAGTGGCACCGACAAATTCAAAGGTCGCACTTGCTCGCCAGATCCGACCAGCTCGTAACCGTTCTGCCCCTCCGCCAGGACAATGACCGCCGGCTGATCGGGCTTCTCGCCACGCTTGCCGACGTAGTCGAGGTAGTTGTCCAATTTGGGCGGCCGCTTGCCCGGTCCGATCTTGGCGGCCTTGACGTCGTAGAGCGCGAACTCGGGCGGCTCGCGCACGTCGGTCTTGCGATTGTAAGTCCCCGGTCGCTGAACCATGGCCGACAAGTGGCTGTTCGTGAAACCTAAGAAGGTGGCGTGGCCGCTGCCGGCGATGGTGCCGTCGGCATCGACCACGACATCCTGAAGCAGGAGCGTGCCGCCGTCGGGCCTGTAGGCTTGAATACTGAAGCGTCGCTTGCCGCCTGGCTCGTTGCTCTCGGAAACCGCGACGAAGGCCTTGGGGGAAAGCGAAAGCTCGCAGTCATCGAAGGACTGTTTGGTCGGGCCGATCTTTCCCCGCGGATCTACGATGGCGACGGATCTGCGGCGGCCTTCATTCGATACCACGAACCAATAACCGGACAATCCAAGGATCTTTTCCGGCGTCGACGAGAAGCTGGAAATGTCGGTCACCCTCGGCTTGCCACCGGGCCGGCCGACCATGAGCTCCACCGTGCCCTTGGCGGTAAATTGGATGGCGGCGAGTGTTGTCCCACTTTCGTCGAGAGCGAACGCATCCTGCAGCAGGCCGCCGCTCGCGACGACCTTGCCCGCGGGCTTGAGCGGCTTCGGAGCCGCCTGCGCCGAGAGACCGACGCACGAAAGGGCCAAGACCAACCACCGACAAAGCAAGCTTTGCATGGGCCGCATCTTGTTCCCCCCGCTCCGCCGCCGTCAACCCGCTCGTGGTGCGCTCGAGCGTGGGCTGTATTCTGCGCAGCTCAGAACTGTGTGATGAACTTCCAGGCTTCCGGGGGATCCCAGCTCGTCGTCTGGCCCGGATCTGTCGGCTCCCATCCGTGCCCGCCGTTGAATACGCAGTACTCGGTCGGGTGGCCCGCGGAGCAGCCCTTGTAGTTCGTGCACGTGTGCGGCTGGCCCGCGGCTGGGAAGGTTGTCGACGCGGACTCTGCCGTGCATCCGTTGACGGCGGCGAACTCGGCTTGCTTCACCTCCCCGAGCATGGGTGAACTGGCCATTCCACCGCTGTCCTGACTTGCCTGCGAGGCATAGTAGGCAATCGGCTTCGTCAGAGTCGTCGGGCAGGAACCCGTGAGATCCGCCCCCGAGAAGAACGCGACGGCGCGAAAGACGTCTGCGCGCGTGCACGCGATGGCCATGGCCATGCCTGCTCCAAAGCTGAATCCCGTGGCGAAAATGCGGGTCGTGTCGATGCAGAGATCAGCCTCGAGCGCGGCGAGGATCGCATCCGTGAAATCCACGTCCGTCTTGCTCCAAGACCCTGCACTCCCCACGGCGTCGGGCGCAGCGAAAATGGTCTTCTTGGTGGTGTCCAAGGTCGCCATGGTGAAGTAGTTCCGGTCCGCAACAGACTGGGCGGACGAGCCGGACTCGGCGAAGGCGAAGACCAGCCGATACGCGACGCTGCTATCGTAGCCGTCGGGCACCTTCAAGATGTACTTTCGCGAGGCACCGCTAAAGGTGACGGTGATCGCCCCGTTCTGAAGCGTCCGCGTTTTCCCGCAACCGGCGCTTTGCGCCACACCGCCGTCCGCACTGCCAGAGCTGCCGCCCGAGCCAGAGCCGCTCGCGCCGCCTTGAGCTCCACTCCCGCCAGAGGCGACGGTCACCGTGCCTCCGACACCACTCGATGCGCCCCCGACCCCAGCACCTCCGGTGCCCAAACGACCACCCGCGGCCGCGCCACCACTTCCCGAGCCACCCGCACCCGATTGCGTGGTTCCGCCGCTTCCCGCGGTTCCTCCCTGGCCGGACGAACCTCCCGTGCTGGATGCGCCACCTGATGCCGATGCTCCACCGCTGGACGTCGTTCCCCCGTGGCTGGCCACTCCGCCAGCGCCAGGTGCGCCGCCGCTTCCCGCCGGAGTTGACGTGCTGGATGAACACGCGATCCCCCATAGAGCGAGCACGGCCACCGTCGAATGAACAAAACGCGCGGGTGTCATGAATGCCTCCTTGATTGCCGAAGACCGGAGCACAGCTAGGAACCCAGACAGTCTGGACTCTTGCGTGCAAAGCTTCAAGCGGCCAGAGACTGCCGAGACCTCAGCATTCACCGCGGCTACCTAGCGGGATGGCTCCGCTAGCAGTCTGATTTTCTCAGAAGAGAGCTGACGTCGCCACGCATCAACGAACAGAGGACCACTTCCGGAAGACCGTGACGCCTCGGCCAGGTCCCATCGCCGCGGCCGGCGCGTGGGGCGTCGTTTACATTTCTCCTCAAAGTATCTAGCCTCATTCCGAACGGTGAAAGGACATCGGACCCTCCTATGTCGGATCCAATCGTTGACGTTTCAGATCCTCAAGGCGGCGAAACCCTGCGATCACTCGCAGGCGGCGCCCGACCACCCGCCGTGAACGGCCGATTCGTGAACCTCGACGGCACCACGCCGGATAAGAAGGGGTTGGCGCTCTTCCACTGGTTCTGCAGCCGAATTCCGGATGAAGCTCGCCAGGCCAAGACCGCGTTCCTCGACCTCTTTCGTCGCAACAAATCCTGGCGCCCTCCCTACCGACCCGACGAGGCAGCCGCGCTCGATCCCAACCGGCCGCACCTGACCTGGATAGGACACTCCACATTCCTGCTGCGAATCGGGGGCCACTGGGTGCTGACGGACCCCGTCTTTGGTCACCCGAAATGGACCATCTGGCGCCACGTCAAGTCCGGGCTTCCACCGGACGTGCTTCCTCCCATAGACGTGGTGACGCTGTCGCATGACCACTACGATCATCTCGATAAGCCTAGCTTGGCCCGATTGAAGGGCGATCCACAAATCGTAGCCTCACTGCAAATCAGTCGGTATCTTCCGCATGCGACGGAAAAGGACTGGTGGCAAAGCGTCGAGCGACCAGGGCTCCGCATCACGTTGACCCCAGCCCACCACTGGTCCATGCGCGGCCCGTTCGGCAGAAATCGAACGCTGTGGGGTGGCTTTGTCTTTCAATCGGACGGTATCACAATCTATTTCGCTGGCGACACCGCGCAGCGACCGGAAGTCTTTCAAAGCATCCGACAGAGATTCCCTCGCATTGATGTCGCCATCCTCCCCATTGGCGCCTACGCGCCTCCGTGGTTCATGCAGGCCCAGCACATGGATCCGGAAGAGGCCGTCACGGCATTTGAGCTGCTAGGCGCACGACAGTTGGTGCCCATGCATTGGGGCACCTTCAACCTCAGTAGCGAGCCGATCCGTGAACCAGTCGACAGGCTGAGAACGTGTTGGGCAAACCGAGGCTACTCGGAAGACGACCTGTGGATCATGAACATAGGCGAAACCCGAACCTCCCTGTCGGGTGACGAAGAGGACAAGCAGACTCTTGCTGGTTGCGCGTCTATCCAAGTGCGCCCGGCGCCTCTGGCCAACGTTCACAAAGCAGCCGTCGTCGCGTTCGCGTGGTCAGTCGACCTGTCAAGCGACTCGGACAAGCAACTCTCGAATTCAATTGGCGACGCAATCAACACAAGCAAGGCTATTGCTGATCTGGCACAAGGCGCAGAGGCCGCGCAGCAGCCCGCGAGAAGCGGATACGAGGCTCTCGCCAAGAAACTCGACGAAAGTGTGCATTGGACTGTCCTGCCACTACAGGAAGTAACGGCAAATCGGGTCTATCAACAATTGAATACGGCGACTCATCAGATCGGCGCCGAAGCAGCCCTCACCGGCATCATGCACCCCCTGCAAGCGGCCAGACTCACTCCCGCACAGCGCAAGGAACTCCTCAAAGGCCTTGGTGTCGATGCGCTGCTGATCGCGGACATGAAGATCAAAGTCGGTGGAACCTCGGGCTTTGCAATGGCCGGATTGGGCTCGATTACCAAGTACCCGCAAGCCGCCATTGCGCTCACCGCCTGCGGCGAGCAGGACGACGAACCCATGTGGCAATATAAATGGGCGGCAGGCGATAAGGCCAAGACTGGCGTCACCAACACCATGGGCGCTCAGAACGACTCGACCAAGGAGGCCGCGCTTGCCGAGGCCACCGCGTCCGGACTGGACAAGCTCATGGCGCGATATCGCGAACAGTCGGGCCCGACCGCGTCCAAGTAGCGGCCACGACTGTCACAAGCAGGGCATCGCGCAAATGGTGCCCTGATGGACGTCCGATCAACGTTCTTTGCCGTTTGCAAGGTTGACTTTCTACATTCGTGTTGCCTTCTGCGGCGTCTGCAAAAAAAGACCGTCTGTGACGACAAACAGTCGACGTTTGGCCATCGAGACTATAGAACATGCGCCCTCGCGCTGACTGACAGCGCGACCGGGAGCGTTCAATAGATACACTGTCTTACATTGAGTCGGCGGCGGACACGGCGGCGGACACGTCAACGGTCGGTGTGCGGTTGCGTGCGTGGCAACGAGAGGCGCTTGCGCGCCTGGCAGAAAGCACGTCGCCGAATTTTTTGGCAGTCGCCACGCCGGGCGCGGGCAAGACGACGTTTGCCCTCGTGGCGATTCGACGTGCCTTACTGGCGCGTCAGGTCCATCGCTGTGTCGTCGTGGTGCCCACGCAGCACCTCAAGCTCCAGTGGGCGCACGCCGCCGAGCGGTTTCATTTGCACCTGGATCCGGAATGGAGCGCCGGGTACGGTGCGCTGCCGTCGGATGTCCACGGCGTCGTCGTCACTTATCAACAGGTCGCCGCGTCGCCGGGTTCCTTGCGTGACCTCGTGCGCACTTCCTACGCCGTGCTCGATGAGATCCATCACGCCGGCGAAAGTCGCTCTTGGGGAGACGGCGTTCGCTTCGCGTTCGAGCACGCGAGACACCGACTGTGTCTCTCGGGCACGCCCTTTCGCTCAGACCAAAGCACCATTCCCTTCGTGCACTACGACGGCGATCTCGCCCGTCCCGATTACGAGTATGGCTACGGCGAAGCGCTGAAGGATCGGCTGGTCGTTCGCCCCATTTACTTCCCGCGCATCAATGGCCACATGGAATGGACCGCGCCGGGCGGCCTCGATTGTGCGGCGACCTTCGATGATCCCTTGACGCGAGACCTGGCCAACCAACGCCTGCGCACAGCGCTCGATGCGAGCGGCGACTGGTTGGCGAGCGTGCTCGTGCAAGCGCATGCCCAGCTCCTGCACTTGCGTAGAGGCGATCCCACGGCCGCCGGCCTGGTCATCGCGATGGATCAGGAGCACGCACGCGGTATCGCCGAGATCATGCAGGAGCGCCTGAATGTTTTCCCCACTGTGGCCACATCGGAAAACCCGACTGCCTCGCGAAAGATCGCCACCTTCGCTACGAGCGCGGCACCATGGATCATCGCCGTGCGCATGATCTCGGAGGGCGTGGACATTCCGCGCTTGCGGGTCGGCGTCTATGCGACCAACGCGGTCACCGAGCTCTTCTTTCGCCAAGCGGTTGGGCGACTGGTGCGCTGGACGGGTGGGCCCGGGCGCCAAGCGGCGTACATGCTCATTCCCGACGACAAGCGCCTGCGAACGTTTGCCGCCGGCATTGCCGAACAACGCCGTCACTCGCTACGCAAGCAAACCGACGACGATGACTTCGGCATCACCGCATCCCGGGAAGATGACGGACGTCGTGAGCAGGACGAAGCTGCCCTGACCGAGGATCGGCAGTGCTCGCGTTTCGCCGCCATTTCTGCCGTGGCGCTCGACGAGCAGGGCCGCCCCATCGAAAGCCCGAGCGTCGTCGAAGAGCTCGAGAGCGCTGGAGACGACGAAGCGATTCCGGATTTCGTCGACATGGCACAGGTCAAAGCGCCGAGCGCGCACGCCTTGGTGTTCGACAGCATCCCGCTGCCCCCCGTGCCCCTGCCCGACCTCGACCCCGCTGCAGCGCCCGCCGCCACCAGCGCCCTCGCCCGTCGGCGACGTCTGCGGGAGCTGAACAGCGAGATCGTGCGCGAAGTCGTCCACCTCACGGCAAAAACGCACGCCCAGATCAATGCCTTTCTCAACAAGAAGATCGGCATCAAGCGCATCACCGAGGCGTCGGTCCGTCAGCTCGAACGCCGACTGGAGCTCGCCAAAACGCTCCTCCGTTCGCCGAGAAGAATTCTATCGTGAACGCCTGAAACACCTCGCCCCGCGCGAGCGGGGAGAGGTCGCCGAGCGCAGCGAGGCGAGTGAGGGGCAGCGGGTGCCGGGCCCCCCGTCCTACGACTTCGGGATCAGCCGCGCCATGATGACGCCTTCGATCTTGCGGATCTTCTCGACCACGGCTTCGCTCACGCTGCCGTCGACGTCGATAATGTTGTAGGCCAGCTCGCCCGCGCTCTTGTTCATCATGTCGATGATGTTGATCTTGTCGCCCGCGAGGACCGTGGTGATCTGGCCAACCATGTTGGGCACGTTGGCGTTGCCGACCACGAGGCGCGTACGGCCCATGTTGGGCATTTCGCAGTTCGGGAAGTTCACCGAGTTCTTCACGTTGCCGTAGCGAAGGAAGTCGCTCATCTGGC
>CAZTTW010000185.1:0-7839 GCA_964616265.1 uncultured Myxococcales bacterium
TCTGTTACACCGTCGACACAGACACTACTCTGTTCTACTCATTGAGCTTGGTTTTTCAGAACGCGAAGCCCAGGCCGCCTTTGAGACCAAAGTTGCCGGCTTCGGCACGGAGAGTGAGATTGCCGCCGATCGTGTAGAGCAGCCCGGCCGCGCCACCGACGAAGACTCCGCCGTAGCTGGGCGTTGAGTAGCTGGACGGGAAGCCCGAGACCCAGGCGATCTCGTAGCCTGCCTCCGCCTTGGGATAGACGGCAAAGTTCTCGGTAAGCCACACGTTCCAGCGAACACCCACCACTGGCAGGAACCAATTGACTGTATAGTCATTGGAAAGGTAGCCGAGTGAGAAGCGGACATAATCGGCGCCGAACTCAATCGACCAGTTGTCGCGAATCCGCCCGGGCGGCAAGAGTGACGGAATTGGCAGCGCCATCGCAAAACGACCACCGAGGCCATAACCGAATCCGCCGTAACTGTACGGTAACACTCCCCAGATGCTCAGATCCTTGTTCGAGGGAGCCGCCTGGCTCGACGGCGGCGCCACGTACGAGGCAACAGGAGGCATGGCGGGCGACGCTGGCGCGGGAGATGGCGAGGTCTCGACGGACGGCTGCACCGGCGGGGTAGTGGCCTGAGCGACCGTGAACGTCCTTGCTTGAGGCAACGTGATCGACTGAGCCGCTTGTGCCGAAGGCGGAGTGAAGGCAGAAACCATGGTGAACACGATTGCGAGACTTTTCATAAGAAGCTCTCTCCTTTGGGATTGTCAAGCTGGTGGTTGCTACTACTGACTGGCAGAAATACTCCACTGCTCGCCTGGCTGTTAGCTGCGAGGCAACTCTAATGCTACGGACAGTAGGCGGCCCTGAGTCCTGTGTAGGCCGCGGAGCAGGAAGTATTGCTGGGCTCGGTCGCTGTGTAGGCTGCCATGCAGGCGGTCTTGTATGTGCTGCTCGCGACATTACAACAAGCGAGGAGCTGCGCGCAGGCGCCCGTTGAGCCACCAACTCCGCCGCTGGCCCCGCCGAGTGTCCCTCCGCTGCCAGCAGAAGCTCCAACAGTGACCGGGCTGAACATCCCGCTGTAGGTGGTGGTCCAGGCGCCACTGATGCCGGTGCAACCCAACATCAGGTTCTGAATGGCCGCCGTGAGCGCGACGCCCGTCAGACCCGAGTAGTTATAGTAGATCTGCTGGAAGTAGTTGCCCCCCGCATCGACGCCGGAGCAGACTCCCACCATATCGGTCGTGGCCGGACAGGGATCCGCGCTGACGGTGCCGCCCTGGACGGTCGTCATGGCCTGTGCGGCGCTGATCTTCTGATTGGTGTAATTCACGCAGCTGACAAGGTTGCCACTGGTCTTCGTGCTTACGCTCCAAGAGTACGCTCCCCCGGGTGAAATTACGTTGCCGCCGCCGTCGCCCGCACTGCTACTACTACCTCCACCGCCGCCACAACTCACCACCAGCAGCCCGGCCGCAATCGCCGCCCCCCCGATTGCCACGAACTTCCTGAAAAGAAGCATCTTCGATTCCTTCTTCAAATTGGTTTAGGCTTCGTTTCGTTAATTGGCGAATTCGCAGAACCCTCGCCAGTCTGCAGGCACTGCCTCGAACTCCGTCAGCCAATCGCCGACGTTCTTCGTCGCAGAACTGGACACGCCGGCAACAAAGCTTCCCGAAGCGGTGAATCCGGACAAGAGGCTTGCCGGGACTGTGAGCGTGCCCTTGGCGGCATCCACGTTACACGTGACCACCGAGGGCCTCCGGGCGCCTGCGCTTATTGCTTGAGATGGCCACATGCACGCTGCCATCGACTCGGCCGGCCCATGTGACCACCGGGGCAAACGAACTCGAGATAGCGTAGGCCGGCTATCCGCCATTCCTAATACCGCGTCCATCGAGGGAGCACCGTCGCACGAGCAACCGAGCAAGATCGGTCGTAGATCGGCTTCCACCATCCGGCTGCGCCTTGGGGCCGTCCAGCCCCGCATCCACAGTGGTTGTCGAGCCACCGCCGCAACCCACCCTGAGGCGCAGAGCGGCTATCAGCGAACGAACTGAGTGCAAAGCGGGCCAAGCTAGTTTGCGCAGCATATTGCATATTGTCTCCAAGAAGCCGGAAACCGGACGGGTACAACCTTGTGCTTACGGTCTATTCTAATACCGGACATCCGTACTCCGATTTTGAAATTCAGGCAAGCGCTATTCCTCTTTCGACAGAGAATGGATCCTCCCAGGGCCAGCACCGACGCCGACCGCTTCGTGCGTCGTCGAGGTAGTAATGGCCCTTTCGGGTGCCCCTGCGTGTAGTCAAGGCGGCTGGTCTAAGGTACCTGGACAGAAATGGCGCCGCACTTGGCAGGATCGTGCCCTAGGCTGCGCAGGTTGCGGGGGCCACGCGACGGAGCCCCAGATGCAACGACCGAAGGCTTGGCTCGCGTCCTTGAGTAGGTCGTCTTTCTACAACCCGCATTCCCGGCCGAGAGAGCAACGATTTTGCAACGGACGCGCAATGGTGCCCATGGCGCTTCTCAGGCTGCAACTGAGTGTTGAGGGGCAAGAGTTTCCTCTCGCGGGCGTGTCGTTCTTCGCCAGCGGATCATCGTTTTGCATCGTTCCGTGCCAAAGCCCCGCCTTCGTGCCGCGATCCCGTCGTCGAAGCCAACCGACCCGAGCTGACTCAACCCGCGTCGATTGCCGCGCCCATACCGTTATCGATCGCAGCGCTGCCACCACCGTCGACGCCGCTGGACGTGCTGGCGTCCGAGCTTGGTGCGGGCGAGCCGGAGCATGGCGTGACGTTGCCGCCGGACACCCAGACTGGATAGGAGCCGCAGGATGGGATGGAATGGAAGCCGCAGTCTTGCTTCGTGCAAAACCAGCTGAAGCTGGCCCATGCCGTAGCGCCTGCGCTGATGTCGAAATAGTAGAAGCTGCCAACCTTGGCCGGAGGTGCAGAGCCGCACGTCGTGCCTACCCCGTTTATCTTGATGGTGCGATCCGACATGTTGCTGCAGTTCCAGTCCGTGAAGTCGTCCGCAGTTCGCAGGCAGACCGGGCCGGTGCCGAGAGTGCCGCTTTGTCCGCCCGAGACGTCTTTGGGCGACGCACAAGGCTCTGCTCCGGAGCCGAACGTGTACACGGGCAAGAGGCCCGTGCCCGCGCTGGTCGCACCGCCCGCGCCCGACGAGCCACCGCCCGCACCGACAGCACCACCAGTGCCGCCGGCGCCACCGCTGCTGACAGAGCCGCCCAAGCCTACCGTCCCGCCCTTGTTGGACACGCCGCCCGCTGATACTGCGCCGCCCGTCGAGCCGATGCCACCGAGGCTGCCGCTTGCCCCGCCAGCCGAGGCTTTGGCTCCGGCTGCACCGCCGTTGGCGGTCGAGCCGCCAGTCCCCGCGCGCTTCCCGCCCGTCGACGAAGTGACGTGCGTGCCCGGCAGAACCGCATTGGGATCGGGCCCGCAGCTTACGACCATGAAGAACATCGAAACACAAAGAGCTTCGCGCATTCCTTCCGTACCTTCCTCAGTCTTTTTTCTTGAGCATCTCATGCATCAGAAAGATCATTCTTACTTCGCCGCCGCCGGTTCCTTCTGGGGCTCGACCGTCGCCAGCTCGAAAATGGTGCGCAGCTCGGGTGTTTCGATGGCGGCGGTGAGCTGAATGTCCGAGCGAATCTGCTTGGCCTGCGTGAAGGATTCGAGCGCCTTCTCGTGATTGCGGAAACCCGTCCAATAGACGGCGCCCACGTGCAGGTACGTGCGGGCGTTCAGCTTGTCGTCCTCCATCCCCGCTTCTCGCGCCGCCTTGAGCGCCGTGGCCAAACAATCGAGCGCATCGTCGTAGTCTTGGGCGGCATAGCTCTCGAGGGCCTTCCTGTTGAGCTCGATAATTTTGTCGCGCGGACTTTGCTTCTTGCCCTTGGCCAGCGCCGAGGGCGAGGCAAAGGCCACCAATCCGACGCATGCCGCGAGCGCCAAGAGTTGAAACACCCGAGCTGCTGCGACCACGTGCGCCTGCTGGCGGCCACCTGCCTGCGCGCGGCTAGGAGGCGTCGCTAGAACACTCGGAATATGCATGATTCCCTTCTCCATGTTGGACGACCCTTGGGGACAACTCGAGCATCCGCTAGCAGTTGAGGATGAACGGCGAAACGGCTCACGACGTGCGTCCGTTTTTTCCTTTTGCGCTCGGCCTGGGCGTAGTCGGTTCAAGCGCCCCTCTTGAACCCGAGAGGTCGCACGCGAGGCAATGCGGCCAAGACCGATATGGCGGCGTCCCGCTTTTCTGCCCCTCCCCTCACCCTGGACGGTCGAATCCCTGGCTCTCGGCTGGACACCTTCAATCTCGCGTTTCACGCTTGGAACGATCCAGCCGAGAGGGGCGCTCACGGTTGGTGAGCGGCACACCCTCACGGTTCGTGATAGGGACATCGGTGAAAGGCACCTCATGTCGAACACGCAAGCGGCGGTGGTTCTTGGAGCATCGGGATCGGTCGGCAACGCGCTGATCAAGGAATTGATTCGCAACGGATCGTTCAAACCCATCGTAACCCTGGTACGTAGATCGCAGCCCGATCAGGCCGCGATGGCACGTGATGCCGGCGTAGAGCTGCGCGAGCTGCTTGTTCCTGCAATGGATGCGGCCAGTATGGAAACTGCGACTACGGAGGCCATTCGTTCGCTCGAAGGCGACGTCGTCGGGTTGAGTGTGTTGGGCATCGGGGCTGGCACCGCGAAGCTCACGATCGACGAGCATCGCGCGGTTGATGTGCAATTGAATGCGGCCTTTGCTCGTGGACTGAAGGCGGGGCGAGTGAAGCACCTGGCGTTCATGTCCGCCGTCGGCGCTGATTCCACCGCGGCGGCGACCGGATCAGGCGCCGCGGGGATGGCGCGCTACGCTCGTGTAAAAGGCGAAGCCGAGGAGGCAGTGAAAGAGAGTGGTCCGGCTGTCGTGAGCATCTTCCGCCCGGCGATGATCATCGGATCGCAACACACACCGTGGCTGCTCGAGAAAGTGCTGCCTGTGTTCTCGTTCGTGACGCCCGCGAAATACAAATCGATAACCGTCGAGCAGATCGCGAAGTCAATGGTCGCGACGTCACTGAACCCGCCAGCGAAATCGAGCGTCTACCATTACCTCGAAATGATGGCGTTGAACCGCTGATTGCCAGCACGCAGCGACGCACCGAATCCCATCCAGAGAAAGTCTGATAACCGCTCTTCCGTCACCTGCGCGCACCTGCCCCCCCTCTACCCAGCTTCATTCTCCTCACGCTACGGCAAGATGCGGCTAACGGCGTAGCCGCTGTCGCTGGCGATCTCGCCGCCGTCCATGCAGTTGGGATCGCGGGTCGCGGTTTCCCGGCTGTAGGCCCACAGGACCTGGTAGTTGCCGCCGGGTACGGACAGGCTGGTCAGCGTCGCGTGTTGGACCAGAGTCGGCGGATCCGTCGCGAGGACGTGCTCGAACACCTGCCGGGTGGCGCTGTAGCAACCGCCGCCGCCGGAGACCTGGCACCAGGGCTTCGCCGTGGCGGTCACGCCGAAGAGCTGCATCTGGAGCGTCTCCGGCATCTCGCCGGCGCTGGCTCCCTCGCTGCCCGTCCACAGGATCTTGCCGTCCTTGGCCGTCGAAATGGTGAGGCTGCGATCGTAGCGAGTGCCGCAGTAGGGGCAGATGACCTGCTGATTGAAGTAAAAGGAAGCCCAAACCGTGTCCCTGTCGGCGACGGCTGGCGCGGCGACGGCATTGGTCCAACGTTCCGTGTTCCAGGTCAGCGTCCCGCAGCCGGGCAGCTTCACCGCGGGCCCAGGCGACGTGATCGAGATCGTGGCTGGGCCGTCGTACGTGACGTACACCTGACCCGAGGTGCCAGCGTCGGCATTCTCGGGGGCGAATTGCCACGGCATGGTCGGCCGGGCGATCGGAGTCGAAAACGCTGTGCTCGCCCCGACGGGACAGGTGGAAAGAGGGCCGCTCGGGCCAGCGTCCCCAGGTTGCGCGTCGCTGTCGGTGGACATGGCGTCGGCGGGCGCCGGGCCGCTTTCCACCGCGCGAGCGTCTGGGCTCGCCGTTGGCGCGTCCGGGCCGTCGACCCCGCAGTTCTCACAGATGCTGCCGCTGTCGGTAGAACAGCCTGGGTCGAGGCCCAACAACACCATGGCCGAGACGGCGAACGTCCATGGTCGGTGCCAGCACCGGTTCAAGATTGCATGAGGTCGCATACCCATAAGCAACCATCATACCGAGCCATGAGAGGCGGCCAGGACGGAATCTTCTGAATGCAATTTCGCCGACTTCCACTGGTCAGGCCGCCGCGCGGCTCGTGCATTGTTCTTTGCCACGCGAGATCCTGGGGCGGTGTTGTGCTCGTTGACGTAGAAATCCACCAACGCGCGAACACGCGCGACCGAGTCCAAGGCGTTCAAGGAACAACCATTGATGCTTCATCGACCGCCAGAACGTCTCAATCATAGCGAACAACAGCGGCGAGCAGGCGTGCCCGTTCTTCCCAACGAGCGCTGGAAGCGAGCGCGTGCTGCAGGTCGTGGCCAACGGACTCGGTGGTGACCACGGCGATGACGCTCCAAGTTTCAGCACCGGAAAATCCAGACTGTCCCGGTTTCCCGCTGTGCAGCCTGCCCGCCTCTGCGCCAGCTGTCGACCGAAGCTCGTTCCCGATCGCTGTCCTTCGGCATCCTAGGACAAAATGGCTGATGTATACGAAAGCCGCCGCGAGCAGATGTTTTCCGAGTTGAGCCAGGCGCAGATCGGCCGTGTCTGCGCTATCGGGAAGCGACGCAACGTCAAGGCGGGTGAGATCCTGTTCGAGATTGGGGATCGCGAGACGTGGTTCTACGTAGTCGTCAGCGGGGCCATCGAGATCTTGCGCCCGGTCGGCGAAAGCTTCGAACGGATCGTCCTGCATGGGCCGGGGCAGTTCACCGGTGAGATCAACATGCTGTCGGGCCGACGCAGCCTGGTGCGAGGCCGCGTGGTCGAGGACGGCGAGGTGGTCGTCGTTGATCGGGAACATCTGCGCGCGCTGGTGCAACGGGACTCGGAGCTGAGCGAGATCCTGATGCGTGCGTTCATCCTGCGGCGGGTCGCCCTGATCGCGCAGGGAGGTGGAGGGCTGGTCCTGCTCGGGTCGCGCCACTCGGCCGCCACGCTCAAGCTGCGCGAGTTCCTGGTGCGCAACAACCAGCCGTTCACCTATCAGGACGTCGAGACCGACCCCAGCGTGCAGTCGCTGCTGGATCGCTTTCAAATCGGGGTGGCCGAGGTGCCGGTGGTGCTATGCTCGGGCGGCCGCGTGCACAAGAATCCGTCGGTCGAATCTCTGGCGGCGGAGCTGGGCCTCAGCCCGGAGCTCGATGCGAAAATGGTGCGAGACGTGGTCGTGGTGGGAGCGGGCCCGGCCGGGCTGGCCGCCGCCGTGTACGCGGCCTCGGAAGGGCTGGACGTGCTAGTGCTTGAAGGGACAGCCCCGGGCGGGCAGGCTGGCACCAGCTCGCGGATCGAGAATTACCTGGGATTTCCCACCGGGATCTCCGGGCAAGCGCTGGCTGGCCGTGCCTTGACCCAGGCAGAAAAGTTCGGCGCCGAGGTTGCTATCGCGCGACGGGCCGTGCGCCTAGACTGCGACAGTCGCCCTTACAAGGTCATCCTCGAGAATGGCGAGGTGGTTCTGACGCGCGCCTTGATCATCGCCACGGGGGCTCGCTATCGCAAGCCGGACTTGCCAGAGCTGTCCCGCTTCGAGGGCAACGGCGTATTTTACAGCGCCACGCATCTCGAGGCGCAGCTGTGCGAGAGCGAAGAGGTGGC
>CAZTTW010000186.1:0-7829 GCA_964616265.1 uncultured Myxococcales bacterium
AACCTCCGGGTCGCTCACCGGTGGCTCAGTAGACATCACCACAGCGGCACCCTAGTGCCGGATCTCGTCCCGCCTTGACGGACGAACTGAGTAGCCAGTACGGATATCGGGTTAGGGAGACGATTGATAGAGCTCTGCACTCGCCAGAGACACGTTGTTCCTGTCTCCTCCGACAACAAGCACCCTTCCGCTTTCCAACAAGGTCGCCGTGGGAGAGTCTCTTGGCGTCGTCATGCTGCCGGTGTTGGTGAAAGTCCCAGTCGATGGGTCGAAAAGCTCTGCCTTGCTGACCGCTGCTCGGCAATGGTCAAGTCCGCCAACGATGAGTACTTTCCCGCTCGGTAGCGACGTGGCTACGAGGTCGGCTCTGCCCACGACCAGGTTGCCAGTAGTGGCAAAAATCCCGGTCAGTGGATCGTATAGCTCTGCCTGCGCGAGGCCGGGATAACCGCCAACGACGAGCACCTTCCCGTTGTCGAGCGGCGCCGCCGCGAACCAAATGCGCGCAAGGGCCATGCTGCCCGTAGCGGAGAACATGCCGGTCATTGGATCGTACAGCTCCGCGCTTGCGTGGTCGGTACCACTGTTGTTGTAGCCACCGGTCACCAGCACCTTTCCGCTCTCGAGGAGCGTCGCCGTATGTGCGACCCTTTCCACGGACATACTGCCGGTGGCTGTGAAGGTGCCCGACAATGGATCGAAGAGATCAGCGCTGGCGACGGCAGGGAGCCCGCCCCCAGCTATCAGAACCATTCCGTTCGGCAACAACGTCGCAGTGTGGTGCATCCTTGCCACCGTCATGTTGCCCGTCGGCGAGAATGTTCCAGAGGTGGGGTCGTACAGCTCCGCGCTCGCAAGTTGAGACTCGCCGTTATCCATCCCACCAGCGACGAGCACCTTGGCGTTCCGCAACAGTGTCGCCGTGTGACCTATTCGCACGATCGCGGGCTCGCCCGTGCGAACGAAACCTCCGGACACTGGGTCGTACAGCTCTGCGCCGGCCAAGGGTTTCCCGCTGACCGCATCGTATCCACCGAGGACAAGAACCTTTCCATTGGGCAATTCAGTCGCGGTGTGGCTCTCCCGTGCAGACACCAAGTTGCCTGTGGCCTTGAAGAATCCTTGATTCCCATTCACGCCGCCTTGAGCGCCGGAGGTACTCTGACACGCGCTCGGGTCGGCCCACGAGGTTGGAATGCTTTGCCCCCCGATCCCGCTTCCACCCGAGCCGGGCAGGCTCTGACCGGGACTACCGCCCGCCGTCCCGCCGCTCGCCATCCCGACGTTGCCGCCGGGCGGGACAAAGCCCCCCTGCCCGAAAATGTCAGAGCCAGCGCCAAGACCGGGCTGGCCACTACAAGCCAGGCCAGCGAAGCAGGATACGAGGAGCAACCCGCGTCGACAGGAAGTCATCGCCCAAGCGTATCACTCGGCCGGCAGATGAAGAGGTTCCATCCCACAGAGGCAGAGGAAGCTTGTGTCCCGGATCACCCGCGTACCTGGCGCCGATCAGGCACGATTCTGAGGCATCGATCACAGCTCAGAGGCGCGTTTCGAGTTTGGCGTGGGATCAATCAGGGCTCGTACAAAGGCGTGGACGGTGCTGTCATGATGGCACCTCTCGCTGGCGGAGCGCCCACCGTGCTCGCCTCGGCCCAAGGCTCGCCATTGGCCATCGCCGTGGACGCCACCAACGTCTACTGGACCAACGGCTGCACAAACGACTGGGACGGATACACAGACGGCACCGTGATGAAGCTGCCACGGGGCGGAGGGACGCCGATTGCGCTGGCTTCCGGCCAGACCTTCCCGCATGGCATCGCGGTGGACGCGAGCAGCGTTTACTGGACTGCCGGGACCGCGTCGTACGACACGGGCGCGGTGATGAAGGTGCCGCTCGGAGGCGGCGCTGCCGTCGCGCTGGCCTCCGGCGCGCCCGAGCCCGACAGCATTGCCGTGGATGCCAAGACTGTGTATTGGACCACCGGCAAGGGCGGCACCGTGATGAGCGTGCCCCTCGGTGGTGGAATCATCACCACGCTCGCCTCCGGCCGTCCGGCCTGGGCCATCGCCGTGGACGCCACCAACGTCTACTGGGCCACGGGCAGCGAAGGCTCGGTGCTGAAGGTGCCTTTGGCCGGCGGCCCCATCATCACGGTTGCATCGGGTCAATCCGACACGGCCGCCGTCGCGGTGGACGCCACTGGCGTCTACTGGAGCAACCGGGGCGCAGAAGACAGCAGCGGCGCCCTCACCGGATGCTCAGGCGCGGTCATGAGACTCTGCCCCAAGTAGCGCGCCAGCTGTAGGCACTTCTCTTGTGTTCGCTCATGAGTTCAATTTGTGCAATGCACGCGTGGGTGAGCTCTTTTTCAACTGACCTGCCCACATAGATCCAACCAGAGCCCCTAGTTGCATTGACACGAAGAAGATGGCTACTGGGCCAATTCGCTCGTAGGTAGCCTGATAAATCGCCCAACCAATCGAGGTAGTCGCCAGTTGTACAGTTGCGAATACCTCCTTATAGAAATTCCACATTGGGGTTTCTCCCTATTCCTAGTACTCACAACCTACGCAAACTCAATTGCGTTCGTATATCCGTACGATGAAAGTTTTGTTAATCACAATTAGGACGATCGACGACTCTCGCCTCGCAGAATTCTGCCTTTTGATACACGAAGGATTCCGAACCGAAACAAATCGTCGCAAGGACATGAATCCGCCTGATCCGCTTCGACCGTTGCGCGTCAACCGGCCAGCATTGGGTCGAGGGCTCGCTTGCGCGTGAGCGGCGCCGTGAACGAAGGTGTGCTAAGCGACCAACGTGACGAAAGACCAGGTCGTTACATTCCTGCGCAAGCACAAGGTGGCGGTCGTGGCCACGGTTGCGCCGGACGGACAACCCCAGGCGGCGGTCGTGGGAATTGCCACGAGCGATGAGCTAGAAATCATCTTCGACACCGTCGAGGCATCGAGAAAATTCCAGAATCTCTCGTTCGAGCCACGCGTCGCCGTAGTCGTGGGCTGGGATGCCTTTGTGACGGTTCAAATCGATGGCGACGCCGACTTCCCAGTGCGTGAAGAGCTGGAGCGCATCCGTGCGTGCTACTTAGCCACCTATCCCGACGGTCGCGCTCGCCTAAGCTGGCCCGGGATTACGCATACACGCGTGCGCCCCCGCTGGTTGCGCTACTCGGACTTCACGCACGATCCGCCGCTTATCGTCGAGATGTACGTGACCAATGGCGAGCTCGTCGTGAAGCGCTGAATTGCCTTCGTGACCACGCCGCGATATTCGGCGCCGGCGTCGCGTTCGCGCCAGCGCGAGAAGGCCGAGAAGGTTCACTGCGCACATGATGTACGCGTTCCCTGCGCCGCCGCCAGACAGTACGCAGGAGCATCCGCTGCTGCCGCCATTCGCGCTCGTCGCGCCACCTTGCGAGGTCGCCCCTCCGCGCGGGCCGCCGTTCGTTCCACCCGTGCCACCCGTGCCGCTTGTCATGCCTCCGGATCCGCTGCTTCCTCCAGCAGCACCGCTGCCTCCGGTCGCCGTACTGCCGCCTCGTCCAACGTTGCCCCCACTTGCCATCGCTCCACCTGCGCCCACGGACGACGTCATCCCGCCCGTGGCACTGCTGCCACCGGTGCCGGCAGTCCCGCCGGCGCCCGTGCTTCCCGCGTCGCTGCGCATGCCGCCGCTGCCGCTCGTCCCGCCGCTCCCGCTTCCCGCTGCGCCGCCGTCGAGGCCTCCGCGGCCACCCGTGCCTGAGCTCCCGCCCGCGCCGCCGTCTGCCACGACGCCCGTCTCGGCATCGAAGGTTACGCCATCGAATGCCATCACGAGAACCTTGCTCCCGTGGTTGGAGCCAGCCGTGACCTGATTGTTCTTGTCCACGTCCGATACGGCGAAGGTGAAATGCGTGATGTGGCTGTTCTCCATGACTACGCCCGGCCGCTCCATCTTGAACCAATTGTCGACTGTTCCGTCCGTAGTGCTGAAGAGCTGTTTGGCCATCCTCGGATCGAACGCAAAACCCTGATCCGTCCAGTTGTGGATGCCGTCGGTCGACGTCAGATGGTACCCGACGCGATCATCCGGGTAGTCGTAAAGGACGTGGTATTGCCCTCCGCTGTACCAGATCACGGGATCCTCCGCCAAAACGTAGGTGCTCTCGAGAGATGACGGCGCATAGGGGTCATCCGAAGAGTGCTTTTGCCGGTTGGGATAGATGCTGGGCAGGCCCGATGGAGGCTGCTGGTTTGAGGGATACGTATTGCTGGGCTGCTGCACTTTGTACGGACCGCATATCCCGGTTGTACTGAGCGCAATGACCCCGTGCCGTTGAATGACCTCGAAGTTCCCGTCGGGGCGCACCACGAGGCTGACGTTGGAATCCATGTGCATGTCACCACCCGGAAAATTCACCGTCACGCCATTGTTTTGGATCAATTCCCCGGTCGGATTCGCACACGGAGTCCAGGGCCCGTCAAGCGAGGCCGCCGTGAATACCGTGAACGGCACAATCTCGTTGACATAGAGACAGTAGGTGCCATCAGGGAGCACGCAGGCCGATACATTGTGGCCCTTGTGAGGGTCTTGCGCATTCGGCCCATTATTGAACGCGTACCCTTTGTCCGTGTACGGCCCGAGCAGCGTGTCGCTGACGGCGTAGATCGTCTGTGAGTTTCCCCAATTGCCGAAGCCCGTCGAGCCGGCCCAGCGGTCCGCGAACATGTAGAATTTGCCATCCGGAGATGGAATGATCTTGCCGTCCCAATAGTAGTATTGGGGCGGAACGTTGGCATTCTCCAAACCATTGCAGGTGTCGCGTGGAAGCACGCCCGAGACGCCCCACGTCTTGGACGTGACCGGGCAGGCTGTGGGCGTTGGCTGGAAGTAGTTGACGAAGGTCTTGGCGGCGGCGGCGCCCGGTAACGCCATACCCGCAACAAAGAGCGCAGCGGCGAGAAGGCCGGCAGTTGTCTTTGCTGCAGAAAGCTGGACCATCATCAACTCTCCTTTAGTTGGACCACTCGCTGACTTACGGTGCGCTCACGGGTTCGTCTTCAGATCGGCGTATGCTGGCTCGAGGCCCGCAGCTTTGATGATCGCCTGGGCGTCCGCAGGCCATGCGGTCCCGCTGACGCTGATGTTGCCGCTGACCTTGGCGTTTTGCTGTCCGTCGGTAATGCCCGTCCCTTGGTTGTACCAGTTGTTGGTCACTGTCAGATCAGAGGTGTTTGTCGCGCTCGACTGAGAGCTCCAAGACGACCAGGCGTCGTAGACGTTCTTGCTGATCGTCACGTAGCGCGAGCCTTCGTCGGCTGCGTAGCCGTAGTAGTCGCTTTGTCCGTTGTTCCCCTTGCAATAGCCCTCCGAGATGACCATTCCAGGAAGGGCACCCAGGGTGTAGACGCACGCCCCGTCGCCAAGCTGCAGCATCATGTCGTGCTCGAAGTTCGCCGTGACCTGGTTGTTCTTGGAGATAGTCGCCGTCGTGTACTTCGGCATGTAATTGTATATGCCGCGCCCCGCGTAGTCGGAGCTGCCGCCAGCATCGTTTGCGCCCCACCCCCACCCGAGGTTGATGCCCGAATAGGGCAGATTGTAGAGCTCGTTGTGAGACAACACGGCATTGGCTGTGTAGGTGCAGAGAATCCCGGCGGAGTCTCGATAGTCAATTCCAACGTCATGGATGAAGTTGTCGGAAACAGTGATGTTCTGATTGATCATCTTGGTGCCCGCATCGGTCGGGCCACATACGACATCGCCGCAGGGGTGGTGGGCCTTCAACTGGACGCCACTTATCACCATCGCACTGCCGGCGATCTGCTGGAACACGCAGCCGGTGACGTTGATCGTGTCCACGCCGAGGCCGAGCTTGCCAATGTGCGCATTGTCGTCGTTCCCGATTCCAAGCCCGACGCTCCCCAGATTGATAAAGCGGTCGCGCATGAAGGAGATGTTCTTCGCGACTGACACCTGGACAGCACCCGGCATCTGCGACCAGTGCGGTCGGCTAGACTCGAAGTTGTCTGCCCAACCGTTCGGCGGGACTTCTGTTTTGCCGTCCCCATGGATATACGTGTTGGTCTGCTGACAGGCATATCCGTCGGAGGTGTTCGGGTTGAGCCAGCTCGTATGCGAGAACGTCAGGCCGGAGAATGTCAGGTTCTGCGCCTTCTTGTCGTACGACGTGCCCGCCACGACGAGAAGCGCCTCAACCTGAGGAAGCTCGACGTCGACCTCGGTCATGTCCTGACCGGCGAGCGGAATGTAGTAGAGCGCCCCGGCCGCGATGTCCTGATACCATTGGCCAGGCTTTTCGAGCAGCTCGTAGGCATTCTCGATATAGACAGCTTTGTTTGTCTTGGTGGGGCCCGCAAATGGGCTCGTAATCGTGTCCCAACCGAACGTCTGGTTGAACCACGACGGCTGCACCATCGTGACCGTGCTGTTCGCGATGGATTGCACGGGCGCGTAGTGATCCGTCCAGTTCCCGAGCGAGTGGATCTCGATGCGGTTCTGTTGGGCGGCGTTGTTCAGGGCGCTCACGCCGGAGTCCAGCGGGAAGGTGGGCTTGTCGTGTGACATCCCGTTGCGGCTGATCGAATGACTCGTCCGCGCGGCGATGATACCGTCGACGTAGAGTTGCCGGGTGGCAAAGGTTCCGGGTGCCGTGGCTTTCCAGATGTTATTGCCAGAATCGCTGACAGCCCAGCCCGTGATCTGCTTTCCACCGGAGAGCATGGGGTGAGCCCCGGTTGCGGCTTGCCAGGTGATCGTGTGTCCGTTTGCTCCCGAATCGGCATCCGTAAAGACCAGGGGCGCCGTCAGCCGATAGGTTCCGTCGGCGAACTCGACGACGAGATCGCCCTGCATCCCACTGGCCGCGGCTCGCACAACCGTCTGGGCTTGCGTGATCGAGCACGGCGCCGCGGCCGTACAAGCCTCGCCCGTTCCTGCCGGTGAGACGTAGTAGTGGCCGGCCGCACTTACTGCGTCGCTTGGATTGCCGCCGTCGAGACTGCCAATACCGCTCGAGCCACCAATACCGCTCGATCCACTGCCACCGCCGGCCGACATTCCGGTGCCGCCGGTGCTTCCGCCGGTACGGCCAGCAGCCTCCGCGGTTCGGCCGCCTGTTCCACCAGCTGTCGCTGTACCGCCGGCTGCGGCTGTCGCTGCGCCGCCGGTGGCACCCGTGCCCCCGCCCGTTGCCGCGGCCCCGCCCCCGACGCTGCTGGCACCGCCGCTGGCATGCACACCGCCAGCGCCGGAGCTTCCACCTGCGCGTGCACCTCCGCTCACGTCGGCCGACGTGCTACCCTGACAACCAGCCACCAACAGGGAGGTGGCAAAGGCGCCGACGCCACCAAGCCAGACACTTCGAGTCGGAGGGTGACGGTTGGCCCCGCAGCCGCTAGTTCCGGCGGCACTAGGTCCACGCATGGCGCTCAAAGCTCCTTGGCCGCCACCAAGGATTGGGTCGGTACGAGACGATCGATCTGATTGGTCATGATCACCCCGTTGTGGCCGTGAAGGTTCGCTTCGCTGCAATGGTCGTGCTTTGAGTTGTCACGTCCCACGAGGTTGCAACTTGTCTGCATCGTGTTCCTTTCAGAGATGGGTTCGTTCCGGTCCACCAGTGGGATGAAAGCGCCGCGACCTTTCAACGAATTCTCACTGCCTGGGCCGCACGGCCCTCTTTGGTCTCCCAGGCATTGCTGGAAGTTGGCGCGCCGTCTCAGTTACCGCGTTTCGCACGTCGGATGGCGCGGCACAGACGCGCCCGCAGACCGAGGGGAACGGGTTCGGCGCGCGTGCG
>CAZTTW010000187.1:0-7791 GCA_964616265.1 uncultured Myxococcales bacterium
ATCGGGGGAATGAAAAGAGCCTTAACAAACCTCGCGTCCTGGATCGCCAGCCTCGTTGCGCTGGCGGCCACGGTCCCGTCGTGCGGTAGCGGAATCCACGACGGTGACGGCGAGGTGTACATGACGAAGACGATCGATGACAACGGCGGTCAGATCGTTCTCCGTGAGGCCGTCTTGGACGTTTGGGCGAAATGCCTACCTGGGCCAACGCCGATCGCTCTGCGACGTTACGAATCCATCGACAACACCGGCGCCATCAGCCCGGTCTTTCAGCTAGAGATTCCGACTCCGGATGCGTTTAAGAGCTCGCCAAGGCTGTCCATTTCGGCTTCGGCCGAAATCTCTAACAGCGGGAGCTTTGAGATCGGCCATCTGGTGCCTGACGGACATCCGGAGCAGTGGATTCCAGAGCAGCCACGCACGAGCGGTTGCGACTTGCCGTTGTCGGTTTGCGACCCCCTTCAGCTGGTCGCGTTCACCACGTCGCCAACCACGAGCAAGCTCGACTACGCCATCGTCAAGCTCTGCCAGTTCCCGTCCGATTGCCTTCCTAACCAAAGCTGCCAGTCCGGAGCTTGCCAGTACTGTCCAACCTGTGGCTCATGATCGCCTTTTCACCTAACCTTTCGCTTTCCCTTCTGCCGGTCGCCGCGTGTGGATCTTCCGAAGCGATGTTCCCCTCTACCCTGCAGGTCGGCTATGCTTCGCCGACCTTCGCCGTGGAAGAACAGAAGCAAACAGAATCCGCTCGGGCGGGCGAAGCGGCGCTCGGGGCGCTGTACCAGAAATACTCGCCCGCGATTTATGCGCATTGCCGACGCTTCTTGCAGTCGCCGGCCGCCGCTCGGGACGCGACTCAGGAGGCTTTCGTGCGGGTGATTGCGCGCGGGGTGGTGTTGCCGCGTGAGGAAGAGGCGCTTCGCTACCTCTATCGCGTATCGACCAACGTCTGCCTCAATCTTCTGCGCGAGCACAACGTGCACACCCGCGCCGCGCCGACGCTGATGGCGAATGCCTCGCATACCGGCTCCGCCGAGTCGGGCGTCGCCGACCGTGAATTCGTCAACGCTGTGCTTGACCGTTGCGGCGAGGGCGGGGCGCAGGTCGCGATCATGCACTACCTCGACGGCATGTCGCAGGTCGAGATAGCCGACGTTCTCGGCATTACTCGGCGGACCGTGTTCAATCGGCTCAAGAAGCTTTCGCGCATCGCCGGGGAATTGCTGCGCTCGTTGCCGAGGCCGCGGCCGCACAAGGAAGTGGACTAGCGAAGCCATGCTAGCTTGTCCTTCACGCCTCGAGATTTCACGCTGGGAAGCGTGCTCCGAAGCGGAGCGACCTGTCGAGCTTGCCAAGCACGTCGTTGCCTGCCCTCGCTGCTCGGCGATGATGGCAGAGATCGGCGAGGCGCGTTCTCTGCTGCTCGGCAGTGATCCGGCCGAGGCAAGTGCCCGGGCCGCGCGGGCCATTTTGGAATGCGTTCGCGAGCGCCGCAGCTCTCGCCGGTGGTGGCGGCTGCTGGTGCCCGCTCTGGTCGTGCCTGCCGTCGCGGCTCTGCTTGTCATTGGCAAGCCGGCCTTGCTCGGCGTGAGCAGGAGCGGGCACATTACGGAAGCCGTCAAAGGCGAGCTTCTCGTCGAGATCTTCTGCAAGCGCGGCGACTCGATCTTTTCAGCGGTTGACGGCGGCGACTTCTTCGAAGGGGATCGCTTGCGCTTCGCCTACAGCAAGGAACGCCCAGGCTATTTGCTGGTCTTCGGCGTGGACGACCGTGGCACGGTTTTCCCGTACTACGACGAACACGCCTTGGTCGGTCTGCGGGTCGAGGCGGGCGCCCTCGTGCTGTTGCCGGACTCGGTCGAGCTCGACGCTCACAAAGGCTGGGAGCGCCTCTTCATTCTGTGGTCGGAGACACAATTTTCCGATGATGCCATGCGCTTGGCGGTGTCGCGGACCCTATCAGGGGTGGATAATGATGTGAGACGCATGACGACCCTTGACCTGCCGGTGGCACAGGTGTCAATGCTACTGAGGAGACCCTGATATGCGGTCCTTCGGGTTTGCCACTGTTGCCTTGGTACTTGCGCTTGGCGCTGCTTCTGCGCAAGCGCACCCCCGCCAGGTTCGGCTTGGGCTGATGGCCGGCAACAACGCTGGCAACGACACCACGCGGGCGCTCCGCTACGCCGAGGACGAGGTCGATCGCTTGGCGGGCTTGCTTCGCACGACCGGCGACTTTGACGACATTCTCATCTTGCGTGGGGCGAGTCGAGGCGACATCGAGAAAGGGCTGGTCGCCGTCCGCAAGAAGCTCGAGGCGGCCAAGGCAGCCGGCAACCAGACGCTGTTCCTGTTCTACTATTCCGGCCACGGCGACAACGAAGCCCTGGAGATCGGCAACGAGCGTTTGCCACTGCGCGATTTGCGTTCGTATCTCGAACAATTGAACGCGGCGGATATTCGGGTCGCCTTCGTCGACGCCTGCCAGTCGGGCGCTCTCACGGGCGTCAAGGGCGGTCGGCGAGCGCCGGGGTACGAGATTCGGCTCGCGGATCCGGGCCAGATCAAAGGGATGGCCATCGTAACCTCGTCGACGGCCAATGAGTATTCCCAGGAGTCCGACGACCTCCAGGGTTCGTTCTTCAGTCAGAGCATCATGGCGGGCCTGCGCGGAGCCGCAGATTCGTCCCACGACGGCCAGGTTACGCTGAGCGAGGTCTATCAATTCGCGTTCAAGCGAACGCTCGCGAGTACGGCTGCCAGCCTGACGGGCGGGCAGCATCCGACGTACGACTATCGGATGGCGGGCGCTGGCGAAGTCGTGCTGACGCGAACGCGGGCGATGGACGCTCGTCTGGCCTTTGTCCGTGAGTCTGGCTCGACGTACACCGTATTCAGTAAGAATCCCGACGATGTCGTCGCCGAAGTTCCGTCGAGCGCGGTCGACGATGTCTATCTCGCGGTGCCTGCTGGCGACTATCGAGTTGTTCGTCGAACCATGGGCAGCGTCAGCGAGCGCACGCTGGCGCTCCTGCCCGGTAGTGTCACGACGGTCGATCCGAACGGCATGAGCGCCGTCGCACAGTCCACTCCGCGAAGCAAGGGCGGGGAGATCGAGTTGCGCAATCGGCTTGGGGCCTACGTCGGTGTCATGACCTCGGTGGTGCCCGGCAGCTCGGCCTATCTCGGTACGCTGGCGCTCTCCTACTCGCGCGACATGGGGTTGGCGGCCGTCCGCGTGCGCGCCAGCGCGGCTTCGTTCGATTCGCAGCAGGACATTTACCGCTCTTCCATGCTTCGCGCGACCGCCGCGGCGGATGTGCTTCTGCCCATCGTCGCGCGATCGGCTTGGGCGCTCCAGCTCGGTCCCTCGGTCGGCGTCCCGATGGTGCGTCAGCGCGATATGAACGGGACGGTCTCTAGCTCGTTTGGGTTCGCCTACGGCGCAGTGCTGGTCACCAGCGCGCACCTTTACGGTCACACCTATCTTTCGCTCGATCTCCAAGGCGGTGGCGAGGTCTTCCGTCTGGATGGCGAACGGGTGCATCGGGCGAGCGGCAGCGCATTGCTCGGCGGCGTCGTCGCATTCTAGGCGCCCAGGCACGTTCCAGGCTCACACTTTCTTGAGCCGCGGAAGGCATCTGGACACTCTACGAGCGTGTGCACGGGTGCGGCGACGTGTACAAAAAGAAGAAGCTCATGTACAGTTCGCCGCGATTCGATGAAGCGTCCATTTGCTTAGACTGCGTGTTCTTTTCTGGGTTCCCATCTCTTCTCGCTGGTTTGTTTGAAGTGGCAGAAACCAAACCTCAGGACGGACAGAACGCCAGGAAGATCGCGCGCACCATCCAGACCCACAATGACGGTTTCGGTTTCCATCGTTCGCCGGAGGTTCGTCGCCTCCAGTTATCAACCTCGGGAGTGACCATGCTGCGTTTAATTCGATCCACGGCCTTTCTCGGAACTCTCCTTTTAGCGGGAGCGGTATCGGCTCAAACAAAGCCGGCCAAAGCCGCGGCCACTGATGACAGCCTCATCGAGAGTGGCAAACCAGGCGCGGCGCCTGCCGCCAATGAGGGTGCGGCGCCCGTCGCTGTGCCAGCTCCGCCTCCGCCTGCTGACGAAGAGGCCGCAGCAGAGGAAACGTCCGCCGCGCCCAAGAAACGCACGATTTCCGGCGCGGGTTTGAGCACCCAGAGCACGACCCAGGGTGGCGCGGCCGACCTGGGTGATTCGGCGGACAAAGACTGGGGATTCAAGTTCAAGGGCTTCTTCCGTGGTCCGATGCGCCTCGGCATCGACACCAGCGGCAAGCTGGAGCCGAACACGCTGCAATTTCACGCGCCGCCTGCGACTCCGGACGGGAACTACACTCGCTGGGGGTACACGAACATCAGCCCGGGCCCGTGGGCCGAGCTTCTCTTCCAGTACGGCAACCAGCGGGTCATGATGACGACCTCGATCGCCAGCTACAACATCACCTCGGGCGGTTGGCGCGAGCTTCAGGATCAGCTCGGCATCGACCGCGCCTTCTTGACGATGAAGTTCCCCGAGGCCCTCGGCAACCTGGGCGGCATGGCCTTCGACGTTGGTATCTTCTCGAACATCTACGGCGCCGCGGGCAAGTACGACGCTGGCGAGTACGAAACCTATTTGGTCGGTCGTACCCGCATCGCTGGCGCGACCGCAACGGCCGACCTCGAGCTCAGCGACGATGTGAAGCTCATTCTCGAAGGTGGCGGCGGCGCAAAGGTCGATCAGATGTATCAGCGCTACGGCGCTGATGGCAAGCCGACCTACGACTATCCGTCCTGGGTGCCCTATCCGGGGCAGAACGTGCAGCAGGGAACCAACATCCTTCTTCACATGCATGCCGGCCTCAATATTTCGGGCATCTGGACGCTCACCGGCCACCTCATCGACTCGTTCGTCCAGGATGCCCGCTGGAACGTTGGCTCTACCGGCGGAACAGCAACGCGGCCGAGCTACGCGAACGATCCGGGTTCGGGTCACATCATTGTCGGTGCCCTTGATCTCAAGCTGAACGGCGGCTGGCTTGGTGACGGCTACCTCGGCTACTCGATGGTCAAGGCCAAGAACGCTGGTACGGTCAGCGACTCCATCGAGCTGCTCCACTCGCAGGGCGGCTGGCAGTTGGCGCAGAACTACTTCCCTGACGGGGATGGAACGATCCATTCGATCGCTGGTCAGTACACGTTTAGCTTCGCCGCCTTCGCGATGCGACCGCGGCCGTTCTGGGGCCAAGCTGCCGACATCACGGTTCGTCCGTTCTTCATGTGGAACATGATTACCGGCACGACGGGCGGAGCCACGAATATGAAGAAGCTGAAGGGTGGCCTCGACACCATCTACTCCTTCATGCCGATGATGGCCGCCGGCCTTCGCTTGGACGCCGTCCAGCCGAACATGAGCGATAGCACGCAGAGCTTCTACGTCATTTCGCCCAAGCTGATCTTCCGCAGCGAGTTCGTCACGCACGAGATGGTCGTCCTTCAGTACTCCTACTATGTCTATGGCGGGTCCTACACCGACCCGACCAAGTCCGACTCCGTCATGCCGTGGCCCTATGGCCAGTACGGCACCTGGGCCATTTCGAAGTACAACAGCCCGCCCGACAAGCACGTGATTACGCTCTACGCCAGCATGTGGTGGTAGTCTGAATGAAAATAGTCAGGCTGCTTCCTTGGTGTTTCGGGGTGGCAGCCTGCGTTCCGATCGGGGAAACCACCCGTCGGAGTGAGGGCGGGGTGAGCGGCGGCGGTTCCGGTGAATTTGCCGCCGTTCCTGGTGATATCGCCATGAGCCCTCACAACCTGATTGCGAACGCGACATTCGAAGACGGGACCAGCCTGCCGTGGACGTCGTCGTTCACAGAGCCAGCGCAGGGCGAAGTCGGTGTCGAGGATGGCGCTCTTTGTCTGCGCACCGACAATCGGGGCGAGCACGCGTGGGATGCCCAGGTCCGCCATCGCGAGATGACGATTCAGGCCGGGCATCAGTACTTCGTCAGCTTTCGCGCCTGGGCAACACAGCCGACGCAAATTCGTCCCAAGGTCGGCATGCAAGGCCCGCCCTACGGCGAGTACTGGTTTCAGGAAACCAAGATCGACGAGGCGCCTCGTCGATTTAAAGGCAAATTCCGCAAGAGCGGGCAGGACGATCCGAGCGCCGAGTTCACCTTTCATATGGGTGGTCGATTGGCCGAGGGAACGCACAGTCCGTTCACGGTCTGTATCGACGACGTTCGGCTGGAAGATGCGCAGTTTACGCGTCCGCCGAAGGCGAAAGCGTCCGGCGAAGCCAAGGTCCTGGTCAATCAGGTCGGCTACTACGCCAACCTGGCCAAGATCGCGACGTTGCGGTCGAGCGCCAAGCAGCAGCTCGATTGGAAACTGTTTGCCGGCGACGGACACGAAGCCGCCTTTGGAAAATCGCAGCCGGCAGGGATGGACGTATCGTCGGGAGAACGCGTCCACGTCATCGACTTCTCCGCCTTCAAGGGCACCGGCAAGGGATTCACCCTGGTGGTCGGCTCGGATCGCAGCCATCCCTTCGACATCGGGCCGGGCATCTATCACAAGCTGAAGTACGACGCGCTGGCGTACTTCTATCAGAACCGATCCGGCATACCGATCGAGATGCCCTACGCGGGAAAACCGGAGCTCGTGCGTCCCGCGGGCCATCTTTCGGACAAGAACGTGCCGTGTTCGCCGAGCTCTGGTTGTTCCTACAGCCTGGATGTCTCTGGCGGCTGGTACGACGCCGGCGATCACGGCAAGTACGTCGTCAACGGCGGCATCGCCGTGTGGACGCTGCTCAACCTCTACGAGCGTGCCGAGTTCATCGGCAAGTCGCAGGCGGCGGTTGCCGACGGAACCATGAAGATTCCGGAGGGCCACAACGGCGTGCCCGACCTGCTCGACGAAGTTCGCTGGGAGGTGGAGTTTCTGCTCAAGATGCAAGTGCCGGCGGACGAGCCCAAAGCGGGCATGGTCCACCACAAGATCCACGACAAGGCCTGGACCGCGCTGGCGCTGGCGCCGCACGAGGATCCCATGCCGCGCTTCCTGTACCCGCCGAGCACGGCAGCGACGCTGAACGTGGCTGCTGTCGCGGCTCAGGCCGGCCGCATCTGGAAGACCCTCGATCCGAAGTTTTCCGCCCGGTGCATTTCCGCTGCGGAGAAGGCATGGGCGGCTGCCGTGAAGAACCCCGCGGTCTTTGCCAAGGCAGGCGGCGAGGGCGGCGGTCCTTACGAGGACAACCACGTCGACGACGAGTTCTACTGGGCAGCAGCCGAGCTCTTCATCACGACCAAGCGGCCCGAGTACCGGCAGTACCTGGCGTCCTCGCCCAACTACTTGAAGGTTCCAAGCAAGCTGGCAAGCGGCGAAGGCGAAGGCCTTCCGTCGAGTATGACCTGGCAGGAGGTCGCGGCGCTGGGCACCATCTCGCTGGCGGTCGTTCCGGGTGCCTTGCCTGTTGCCGATCAGAAAACCGCTCGAGCGGCCATCGTGGCCGCAGCGGATGCATACATCGCGATCCTCAAACAGCGCGGCTTCCGCGTTCCCATCGACTGGGGCAAGGACAATCGAGCGCCGTGGGGCTCGAATTCGTTCCTGCTCAACAACTTGGTCGTTCTTGCCCTGGCCCAGGACTTCACCGACGGACGTAAATACCTGAACGCGGTCGCGGCGGGCATGGACTACATCTTGGGCCGAAACGTCCTCGACCAATCCTACGTCGCCGGCTACGGCAGCAAGCCTCTCA
>CAZTTW010000188.1:0-7786 GCA_964616265.1 uncultured Myxococcales bacterium
CTCCCGCTCGATCTGTTCCACGCTCGGCAGGTTCGCCTGCAAGTCCTTAGGCAGGGCCCCGACAAGCTGGTACTCCGCCACGCCGATCGGGCCCTTGGTGTTGCGGAGGGCGTACTCGGCGACGACCTTGTTCTTGCTCTTGCAAAGGAGCAGCCCGATGGTCGGGTTGTCTTCGGGCGCTTTCACTTTTCCATCCACAGCGGCCAAGTAGAAGCTGAGCTGGCCGGTGTGCTCGGGCTTGAAGGGCACTGCTTTCAGCTCGATGACGACGTAGCAGCGCAGCTTCAGATGATAGAAAAGCAGGTCGATGAAGAAGTCGTCGCCGCCGACTTCCAGAAGCACTTGGCGGCCGACGAAGGCGAAACCTGCGCCCAGCTCCAGTAGGAACTTCGTGATGTGCGTGATCAGCGCGCCTTCGAGGGCTCGTTCGTTGGCTTCAGCGCCAAGGTCCAGAAAATCGAAGCGATAGGGATCCTTCAGGTTCTCTCGTGCGAGATCGGATTGAGGCTTGGGCAGGCGCTGCCCGAAGTTGGTGATAGCCTTGCCTTGGCGCTCGACGGTGCGCGCCTCGATATGGTGAAACAGGACCGCACGCGACCACCCGTGTTTGAGCGCGCTGGCGGCGTAGGCGAGGCGTGCATCACGATCCTTCAGCTTGGTCAGAAGGACCAGGTTGTGGCCCCAGGGAATTTGTCCAACAGGCTGTTGGACAAATTCCGGCTCGGGCCACGCGGCGGCAAACGCCCTCATATACATCACGTTCGAGCGCGAAAAGCCCTTCATCGACGGGAACTCCGCGCGCAGGTCGGTGGCGACCTGATCGACGATGCCCTCGCCCCAGGTCCCCTTGACCTGCCGGTCGAGGATGTCGCGGCCGATTCCCCAGTAGAGGCGTAAGAGCTCTTGGTTCACCGCGAGGGCCGCGCGCTGTTGCGCTGCATGAACACGATCCTTCACGTCAGCGAGCCATTCGGCATAGCCGGCCGGACGAAGGCCTAGGCCAGATGGCGCAACCTTCGCGGTGGAAGATTTCGCAAGCTTCTTGCTCACAGCATGGACTCCAATTGGCTCAGCTCCTTCGCTCCCGTCGCAGTCTAAACGATCGCCGAAATCTGCGCGCAAACGATCGGATCGGCCCGGTGCCGGTCCAGCTTGTTGCACCGCCCGCCACGCCAGGCTTGCGGGGGCAGCCTGGCGTTCGGCGCGACCGCGGCCCAACCTCAAACCATGCTTCCCGAAGACGCCGTCCACGACCCCGGTCCGGCAGCAACATGCGTGCGCGCCCAGTCCACCGCCAAGATCCTACGAGCGCGCCCGACCGGGACGGCGCTGAGTTGGGCTGTCAGACAATTCGAGCACGTCGAGAGAGAGAAAGCCGCCGCCGGCTAGGCACAGACAGCCCAATTCTTGACGACTGGGGCGGCTTGCGTGGGGCACATTGGTGCGGCTTTCTTCCCGATCGCAATAGAGGCCCTGGCCCGAGGACTCATCGCCTCCTCCACGGCTTCAGCAAATGCAAGAACACTGTCGAAGCGAGCCTCTTGTCGCTTCGACAATGCCTTCAGGAGGACGCCTTCGATCCCGGGGGATATTCTACTCGGCACTCGCGTTGAAGGCGATTCATACACGACCTGAAAAAGAAGCGATTGAATCGTACTGCCTAGGAACGGTGGACGACCCGACAGTGCTTCCCATGCAATGCACGCCAAGGACCATTGATCGGTACGGCCATCAATGGAGTCGAATTGTCCAAGCGCCTGTTCGGGCGACATGTAGTGGGGCGTTCCCATGACGGGTTCGAGGGAGGTGACGGGATGGCCTGTACTGCAGATCTTGCTGATGCCAAAATCGAGCACTTTGACGGAATCGGCTTCACCATCGGCCTGGTGGAGGAAGATATTGGCCGGCTTGAGGTCCTGGTGGATGATGCCCTTGGCATGAGTCGCAGCGAGCGCCGCAGCCGTTTGCTGTATCACCCGCAGCACGGTCGCTGCTGGAAGCCCTCTTGAGCGGCGGAGGCGGTTATCCAAGTCCTCTCCGTGAAGGAGTTCCATGACCAGAAAGGGCTGACCATTCTTCGTCACACCGAAGTCGAAGGCCTGGATAATGTTCGGGTGGCGAGCCAGCCCGGCCGTCACTTCGACCTCTCGGCGGAACAGGTCAACAGCCTTCGTGTCCGCTGCGCACTCTTGAGACATGACCTTGACAGCGACTCGCTGCCTAGAAGGAAGCTCGACTGCTTCGTAGACATTGCCCATTCCGCCGCGCCCTAGAAGGCGACGAATGCGGTAAAGGCCGTTGATGGTTTGGCCCAGAAGCGGGTCCGCGCGTGGGGCGGCGGGGCCCGTGAAGCCCTCGACTGTCTCCAGTGGCGGCTCGAAGAGGCAAAGGTATCGATGGGACGGATGGCTATTGTTTAACATTAGTCTCGCCGAATGTTTGGGTGTCACCTGACCGGTCGGCCTCGCAGTACCCCCAGATCCCGATGGGCATTTAGCCCATCGGGATCCCCCTCCCAACCTATCGGCCGAAGGCGGCGGCTGTCCGTTCGACTGTCGACCGACCCCTAGTTCTTCTTGTATGCAGCGCGTGCCTCTGCAAGCGAAGTGCCCGGTGGAAAGGCCGCCGAAGTGGCGGAGATTCGCCCGGTTCACGGCCGGAAATATTCCGGACGGACGCGAATGCGATCGCACTCGCGGAAGCGCTCGCGTCGGAGGAATGAGGCCTTGACCACAATCAGGGACGCGGTATGGGTAGCGTTAAACTTTACATTCCGGGGGCGTCATATATGAAGCAGCGGATTGGAATCATCGGAACTGGGGACGTCGGAAAGGCGCTTGCGAAGGGCTTTCTTCGGCACGGCCATCAAGTGATGATCGGATCGCGCAACGCCGACAAGCTTGCGGCACTCCGAAGCAGCATCGGTCAGGAGCTGGCAACAGGGACCTTCAAGGAAGCGGCCGCCTTCGCAGAAATCGTAGTTTTGGCGGTCAAGGGAACTGCCGCCAAGGAAGCCATTGCCAGCATTGGAAGCGCCGGGCTTGCTGGCAAAGTGGTCATCGACACCACCAACCCCATTGCCGACGCTCCACCCGTCAACGGCGTGCTCCAGTTCTTCACCGGACGGAACGAGTCGCTCCTGGAGTTGCTCCAGCAGGCCGCCCCGAGCGCTCGCTTCGTCAAGGCATGGAATTCGGTGGGCAGCCCCCACATGGACGACCCGCACTTCGCAGGGGGAAAGCCGACCATGTTCATCTGCGGCAACGACGAGGGTGCCAAAGGCATGGTTACCGCCATCCTGCGCGACTTCGGCTGGGAGGCTGAAGACATGGGAGCGGCGGAAAGTGCGCGCGCGATCGAGCCTCTTTGCCAGCTCTGGTGCATTCCCGGCCTGCGCTCCAATCAGTGGAGCCACGCTTTCAAGCTGCTCAAAGCCTGAGCCCGCTACGCGCAAAGGCAGGGTGGCTCAGCGAACGAAGCGCTCGAAGTACCGCGCGAGTTGCTTGACCGCCGTTCCGCGGTCAGCACGCAGTCGCCCTGCGGTTTGGGAAGCGAAGGACGCCAACGCTTCTTCGTTCATCGGTTTCGAATCGCCGTCCGAGTGGCCGAGATGGAAGAAGAGCAGCGGCTTGAGGTACTTCTCATTCCATTCCTTTTGGTCGTCCCAGCTCCTCGGCTCATGGCCGTGATCTTCGAAGAAGGCTTCGACCGCCTTGACAGCGAGCTCGGCCCATTTGGGGCCCGTGGAATCGTCACGGTCGGCGACGACCGGCGTGGACGTGGACGTCGTCCGCAGAGCGCCTGCGTCCAGGACCCGCCTGCACCTCGCCGAGTCGATGGATCCGCGGCCGGCCTCTCGCGGCAGACGCAGGGCAAAGTTGATGAGCTCGCGGAAGTTTCCTTCCCACGCGTGGTTCTTCAGCACCTCGAGAGCGTCGGGAGTGAGCGCGTCCCGTGCGGATACACCTGGGCTTAGCCGCATGCTCTCCAGGTAACCGAGCACGTCTTCCCAGCGCGACCGCAACGAGGGCACCTCGACCACGTACACGGACAACCGGTACCAGAGATCGACGCGGAAACTGCCCCCGCAGGTAGCCGTACGTAGATCGCGGTTTGTCGCGGCAACAACGCGAACGTCGGCATTGCGGACGCGCCCGGATTCGCCGACGTGCTCGAACTCTCTGCAGTCGAGGAACCGCAAAAGCATCGCCTGGACCTCGATGGGCAGCTCGCCGATCTCATCCAGAAAAAGCGTGCCGCCTTGCGCCCGCTCGACGGCCCCCACGATGCGGCGGGTGGCGCTGGTAAACGATCCAGGTTCGGCACCGAACAGCTCGGAGCGGAGCAATTCCTTGCTGAAGGTCGAGCAATTGGTCGTGATCAAGGGGCCGCTTCGACCCGTGGCTCGGTGAAAGACCTCGGCCAGCACTTCTTTCCCGGTTCCCGATGGCCCCATCAAGAGCAACGTCTTGGCGTCCCGTTGCGCGGCCTCGATGACTTCCCGATGAGCCTTGCGGATCGCGCGAGAGGCCAGGATCATCCCTTCGCTGCGCGTACTCTCTTCCGATTCGAACAGCGAGTTCTGGCGGCCGACCCAGCGCCAGACGTGCTCTACCAATCCCGGCCAGGTCGCGTCGGCAGTCGCGAGGGCGACGATATCGAGCGTAGCGCCATTGGCGAGCGGGATCTGACTGGGAGATCGGTTCGTTGCGGGTTCGTCTTGGACCACCACCCGCGCGTCGATCTCGCGCGCTGAGAGCCAGCCCTCGATTGATCGCGCAATAGCCGGGCCGAACTCACGGCGGCCATGCCAGACCGGCGGCTCGGGGTCATCCGCGCGCGCGAGGTTGGATTTGGCCTTCCCCAACTGCAGCACCACATCCGAATCGCCGACATCGACCGTACGGTCCTTGGGAAGCAAGAGCCATGTGCCATTCCGGCTTCCAAGATCTCGAACCTGGGCTTGCCCATCATGGTTCCATACAAGAACATGATTGGCCGACACGCTCGGGGACACGATTCGCACAGGATCAATCGGCGGAAACGCCTCGCCGCCCGGGATGGCTGGTGCCTGTGCATCCGGATTCCGCCCCAGCAGAAAGGCCCGCGCCGGATCGAGATCGGCCGAATACTCCACATGTCCCTCGGGTGCAAGAACCGTCAGTCGCGTCAAGGGCGGTGCCTCCTCGGCGAGCATCGTAGCAGCTCACGCGAATTCGACAATCAAACCGCGTCGCCATCGCAAGCCGAGACTGCAATTATGATGACGCGAATGAGCCACCGCTTCGGCGAACGTAGGCCTCTCGTAGCACCGCCGCTCGCAGCTGATCTTTGCCTTCACGAAAGCCGCAACTCACGGCGAAACCGTCCAGGTCCTTGGGCATATCGCAAGCTCGGCAGGATTCGAAATACCATTGCCAAAGCTCGGCCTCCGTCATTCCGACGTCGGCAAGGGAGGGCGTAACGAGACCGGCGTCGCGCAACTTTTCGGCTTTCTCCTCCACCTTTTGCAGCCAACGACCGTATTGTCCGGTTGCTCGCAGGTAGTCTACCAAGTGGCTGCGGGCGATTCCCTCCTTGATGGGACGAGCCCAGCTCAGCCGAGCTTCGGTCTCGAAAAAACGTCGGGACTCGTCGTCCTCCAGCTTCTGAAGTTCTCGCCAGCGCTGGAAATCATCGCGATCGTGCAGGCCACGGTGGAACCGGAACTCGGAACACGCACTTTGCACAGACGCAGCGTCGGGCCGGGCGCCCACTCTCATCGCCAATTCCAGAGCCAAGCCACGCGCAGCCGAGCCGTCGATCGCAGTCTCGTAGGCTCCGGCGAGCTTCAGCTCTTCTTCGAGCAGGGCATCCATCGCAGGGGCTGGACCCAGATCCGACGCGGCCTCTGCCAGGGCCATCTGCGTGGCCTCATGCCACGAGTCCGTCGGTTCGAAGTGGAAGGCGACCTGTTTGCGCGGCGGATTGCCAGCGGCCCATTCTCGCAGATGCGTGAGCAGAGCGATGGCGTCCTTTTGCTTCTGGTCCACCTTGCCGTGAGGGAGCCAATCGCCAAGAGCGAGGACTTCGCCGGCGTCGATTCCTCTGGCGGCGGCCTGCTCCAACAACGCTCGATAGCTCCGCTCCGCGTAGAACTGACGCTTGGCCAGGTCCAGCAAGGCGGCCTCGGTAACTTGCGAGATCACCTTCGCGCCCGTGGCCGTTCGAAGCGTCGCACGGATATTGACCATGGCTTCCGACAGCAGCCGAAAATCGCCTTCAGCCGGAGCGTGCGCGACTGCAACCTCGTCATCGTCCTCTAGCAGGCCGTCGCGGTACGCTTCGAAGATCGCGCCAACCCCAACCATGCCGAACGCAGCGAGCTCGGCCGCACGAAGCGCACCCATACTGCTCGCACCGAAGACGTGGACGCCCTCGCTCATCGCCCAAAGGATTTCTTTATGCCAGACGGCCGGCACCCGCTCGAAGTAGCCATCGATGATGGCGATGGCGTCTCGTCCCTGCATGACGGCGCGGTACACGTCCCCGAACCTGGCCGGTCCTGACACGTCGGCGTCGACGATTTCGCGAATCGCCCGAGCTGCGAGCGTCGGCCCAGCGAAGACCAGGATTGTCACGATAGACGCCCAAGCAGACGCTTGCCCGGCGTGAAGCCACTCGCCCCCGCGATGCCTTCCAGGCCCGGAATGACGACGCGAACCACCGGAATTTGCAGCTCGGGCAACGTGAGATCGACAAGAGCGATCTGCTCGATACCGCTCGAACGTAGGCGATCGATCTCCCACGCCACGTCCTCGTGAAACGTGGTCGCGGCATGGCTGGGACCATCGTCGAAGCGTCGGCCTGCCCCCGCCGCGGTGATCATGTCGGCAGCTTCGACAGCGACCGTCGGATCGTGCCCGCGGCGATAGGTCGCAATGCTGAGATCGTCGCGACTACCGGCGATGACAGTCAAGCGCGTCTGCGCGGCCTCCGTAAGCGCCCGCAGAAGCGCGATGGCGCGCGAGGGATGGCAGCCCGAGCCGGTCGCCGAGGCGAGAGGACGCAGCTGACTAGCCGCCGGATCGTCCGCTATCATGCACACGAACACCGGGATTTCAGTATCCGTCGTCACGTCCCACACCCCGACTCGAATGCCGGCCGCCGAAAACTTTTGCAGGACCGATAGGCACGCAACGTCGTCAATCGTCCGCAGATCCACCTTCCTGGCTTGCTGCTGCTCCCTCGGGCTGTATTCCCACAACGTAACCGCATCGCGCTCGGCCAGTTCGCAGACGGCGTGGCTCGTCGCCTCGAGCGGATGATTTCCCGACGCCACGCCACTGTCGTTCATCTGAAATGCACCACTCGCGGTTGGCAGGGGCAACGTGTATGCCGTATGCACGAGCTCGAAGGGAAGCCAGATGGATGTGCGCCCGAGGATCTCATGCCCCTGCAACCAAAGGAATGGCGAACGCGGATCCAGAATGCTGCCCGCAAGCCGCGGCAACGCCTCCAGGTCGAGCGTCCGGCCGCGCTCGCGCATTTCCTCCCACGAGGCCAGCATCAGGGGTAAGCGCACGCGCTCGGCGTGATAGTTTTCAAGCGATTCCATAATCCCCGAGACTTTCGCCGCCACCAGATCCAGTCCCTTGCCCTGCGCGACGGCGATGGAGCGCGAATTCGGCCGCACTACCGCAACCACGGGCACCCCAATCACATCGAGCCCGGTCACGTTGGCAACCCTCGTAATACCGGCCTTCGGCAAGAGCGGCTGAATGCGACGTAAGGTCTCCTCCGGTGC
>CAZTTW010000189.1:0-7759 GCA_964616265.1 uncultured Myxococcales bacterium
GCCGGCGTAGAGGCCGGAACCTTTGCAAGCTACTGCGGGCCCTGCTACGGAGGGACCCAGCGCTCACTCCAGCAAAGCGAAGTCGATGCCATCCTGGCCTGGGTCAACAACGGCGGAGGACTCGCCACGACCATGGGCTATAAGAACAGCTGGGACGAACCGGCGAACACAAACAGGCTCTTGCGGCCCTTTGGCGTCACCTACTCCACCTCGGACACTTGGATCTTCGCCGGCAAGACGATGATCACGACGTTCTCGCGTATTTCGCCCATCGCAAGCGCTATTACGAGTGGGGTAAACACGCTACAGGTCAATAACGCCGTTGCCCTCAAGGGTTGGGTCGGCGGGGCGGAAGGCGCATTTCCGCCCGAGTCCTACCGCTTTGCGAACTTCTCTAGTCAGGGCGGGTACACGATGGGAATAGCTCTTATTGTCCCGCCCTATAGCGCAAACTCAGGACGAATTCTTTCGTGGGCCGATGAATGGATTACCTACGACGCCGTCTGGGGCGACACATCCCAACAGGCCGACGTCTTCTGGAACAACACACTCAAGTGGCTGGCCGGCAACTGCACGCCGTAGCAGCCCTGAGGCGAAGGGACTGAGCTATCGGGGCTCGTCGTCTGACGGCGGCGCGGGCGGCGGACCACCGTGGGCTGGTGGAATCGGCGGAGGCGCCGTCCCGGGCGCCAGGGGAGCCGTCGTCGCTGGCGCAGTCGACGGCGCTGGCGGCGTGGCAGCCGCAGCTGCCGCGGCGGGCGCTGGTGCAGTCGACGTTGCCGTGGCGGCGGGCGCGGCTGGAGGTGCCGGTGGCGGTGACGGCGGCGCCGGTGGTTCGGTCGTTGGCGGCGAAGGACCCACGCCGTGCGCAACCGGGCCGCTCGGCATGGGAGCCGGCGTAGGAGCCGGCGGTGCGATGACCGGTGGTGGCGGTGGCGGCGCTTGCGCGGGAGGCGGAGTTGGCGCGAGAGCTGCGACCGGCGGTGGTGGCGGCGGTGGAGCGGGCAGGACAGTCGGTGGAGGAGCGGCAGCAACCGCCGGACGCGGAGGCGGCGCCGGCTTGGCGGGCGCCGGCGTCGGGCTACCAAACGGCGACGTCTTCGCCCACTGCACGCTGCTCATGTTTTGGAATGTTCCCGTGGCGCGGAAACCGAGGAACCCGTCCGGACGCTTTCCGAGCTGAGCGGTGAAATCCATGATGGTACGCAGTTTCTCCGAGCTGCGCAGCAGACTGTCGCTCAGCTTGAAGCGAATGTAGAGGTCGACGTGCGACGCGGCCAGTGGCTGCGCCAGGTGGATTTCACCCTCGACGGAAAGCTCGATGTCCTGCGACTTGATCTGAACGTTCTGCAAACGGCCGACGCCTTTGTCGATGACGATCTTCCCGGCAAAATCGCCCAAGCGAATCTTGGGCAACCCGAGACCCTCGGCCAGCAAGGGATTGCTTGCAATGATCAGCTTGGCCTTGCCGTCGCCGAGAGCGCACGACGTACACGTCCACGACAGCGTGCCCACGGCTTCCGACGGGCGCTGCTTGGGAAGATCCATGTCGGCCTTGAGATCGAACTTCCCGGCGAGCGGAAGGTTCGTCGCGTTCTTCACCCAGGGGATTTCGGCCAAGTCGATCTCGTCGACGCGCGCCTTCACCGAGGCGTCCGCTTGCGACGTCTTGACCGTGGCGCCAATGTCGCCGCCGAAGACTTCGGCAGAAACGCCATACGCTTTGGTGCCGAAGATGCGTGACAAGAGCGACACACTCAGGGTGGCCTTGTCGATGAGAATCCGTGTGGCCTTGCTGGTCGCCGTGGCGGGCGAGACCAGCGTGATTTCCTTGAGAGCCATGCCCCCGCTAAGAGAAGGCCCGGCCTGCTTGGCCTCCATGTCGTAGCCGGCGCTCGCCACCAACCCGGCTATCTGATCCTTGAAGCGCACGTACGGCAGGGTGACGTAAAAGACCGTGACAAAGACCAAGAAGCCGAAGCCGGCCATCATGCCGGCCTTGCCGAAGCGGCGAATTTTTTCGCTGAGCATGGGCTAGCCTTTGGCCTTTCCTGCCAGGGCGCCAGCGCGCGCTGGCTTCTTGGTGCCGTCCTTGATGTGCTCCCAGGCCGTCGCGGTCAAGTCCACGTCGACGCTGTTGCCGTCGCCGCCAAAGCTGCGCCGGATCTGCAAGCGTGTAATGAGCACCAGATTCTTGCCGGTCTCGACCTTGCTGAGGAAGGTGGCCAACGACACGAGATCGACCTTACGCAACTTCACGTCCAAGCTGTGCTCGAGGTAGCGCTTGCCGGCCGGAGCATCGGGACGGTCAGCAGTTTCGGGGATCTGAATGCCTGCTTCCTTGGCCGCGGCTTCGAGATCGGCGGCAAGCTGGGGAGCATTGTCGCCAATGCGCAACGCTTGCGCAGCGGCCTTGGCCTTGGCTTCGCGATACTCGCCGCTGTGCTTGGCGATGGAGTCCAAAGCATCGCGCATGTCCTGGTTTTCTGCCGCCATGCTTTGCATCGAATCGAACGCCAAGTACGACACGAGGAGCAGGGCACAGCCTGCGAAGGCACTGCCCAGGATGGAAATCAGGCGCCGCTCGCGCGTCGACATGCGATTCCACTCGGCGGCAGCGTAGGCCATCGGTCGGCCCCAAAGGCCGCGAACCTTGGCAATTAGTCGCTTGAAAAAGTTCATACGTTCCTCATGGGCATTTCGAGGCGATGGACAAACTGAATTGCTTCGCGCCGCCCGACACTTCCGTGATGGGTCCCTTGCTGATGTCCTCGAAGCAGTCGACGTTCTTCAGATTGGCGACGATTTCGTCCACCGCAGCGGCCGAGTCGACCGTGCCCTTCATGGACGTCTTCTTGTTGCGAATATCGAGGTCCTCGATGTCGAGCTGAACCCGATCCTCGGGCGGCATGTTCTTGGAAATGGCATCGAGCAAGTCGTACGCGGTTGCCTTGGGCAACGGCGCCATCTCGTCCCGGAAGCTCCGCTTGAGCGCTGAAACAACGTCCTTGGCTTCCATCCGCGTTGGACCAAAGAGCTCTTTCGTCGCCGCTTGGAATTGCGCGTTGAGGACTTTCTGCTCGGCGGACAGTCGACGCAGGGTGATCGTCGCGTGGATGCCGATGGACGCCACCAGCGCCGCTGCCAGCAGCAAGAGATGCGAGGCGCGCTGGCGCACCACGGAGAAGCTGGCGCGGTATTGAAATTCGCCGCGGCGGAGATCGATCTCGCGGCGGCCACGGGCGCCACGCTCGGCGATGGCATTGGCGAGTACAAAGCGATCTGCTTCCACGGGTCCTGGCTCGAGCTCGACGGGCAATCCGTCAGGACCCTCCTTGGGCTCGGGCGGTGCAAGCAGCGGCGCCACGGGAATCGACAGTTCGTCTTGCAGAAAACCCGCCAGCCCGACCAGGCGCGCACCGCCGCCGGCCAGCAGAATCTCCTCGATGGGCGCTTTGTCCTTGGTCGAAAAGCTGGTCAGTGTCTGGCGAATGTCGCGCAGAAGCGGCTGCAGCGCCTCGCGAAGCACGCCATTGACGTTTGTCTCGACGTTCGTTGCGGCCGGGCGCCGGCTGCTCGCCACGAAGCCGATTTCCGCCTTCCCTTTTTCCGCCTGCTCCCACGTCCATGCGCCCTTCGAGGCAACCAGCAAGCTCTTCGTCAGGTCTTCGCCGCCGTGAAGAATGGTACGCGCATGCACCGCTTCGTCGCCGACCACGAAGCACAGGTTCGTGCGGCGGTGACCAATATCCAGGATCACACGGCACCCCAGCGGCGCATCGTCGAGCGCGACGGCCGGCGTTTGCGGCCGATACAAAAGGGGCGCCACGAAAAGCGCGCGTGCGTCCACGTCGCTCGACTGCATCCCGGCCAAGAAATTGCGCACGTCCTCGATCCGCGCGGCGACCACCAAGGCGCGGCAGCCCGACTCCATCTCCTCGACCTTGCCTCGCGCCGAGAGCACCACGTGGTCCAAGATGACGTCGTGAAGCTCGTGGATGATCTGGCCTTCCATCTCGTAGCCGACCACCTGATCGATCTTGCGAGCATCGGCGAAAGGCAGCTCCAGCACGCGCAACGTGAGCATGTCGCCCGGCAACGCCAGGTACGCCATGGTTCCGCTCGGCAGCTTGGCCACGCCGGCGCGTAGCGCCTCGTACTGCCGTTCGACGAGCGGCCGCTCACCCTGCGGTACGCGTTCTTCGTAGCTCGAAAAGGGCCGCGTATGACGGAAGCCGACTTCGAGAACGGTGAATTTCACCGCCCACGAGCCGAGATCTATTCCGGTAATGGTGTGAGCCATGGTCCTTCTTATTCCTCTCGCCAATACTGAATCACGCCTGCAGCCTGTTCGCTGGCGGGATCGCTCGTCACAGGATTGTCGGGAACTCGTTTCGTATCGAGGATGACGGTGATCCGCTTTTTCACCTTGCCCGATTCCCCGGTCGCCACGATCCGATAGACGCGCGGCGGTCCGACGTAGGCGACGGTCGAAAGCTGCGCTTTGGTGATGGTGATGCCAGTCAGGTTCTGCATCATTTGGAAGCGCGGATCGTCTTTCGAGAGCGACCCAGCCGGATTGGTCAGCACGCCAATGACGGTGTCGAGGCTGCTGAAGCCGACGGCCGCACCGCGCTCGCACAAAACGCTGGCCAGCGGATACAGCTTGTTGTCGTCGAGAATCGTCGGATCCTGCGGCGGCTTGGTCATATCCGGAATCAGCGCGGCCCGCACGAGGCCGACGATGAGCGGCGTGCAGTCCCCTTTGACAGACGTCAGGTTGACCTTGCAGTCCTTGTTGCTCGAGTAGGTCGTGAGATACGGCTTGAAGGCCTCGCTGAAGTCCGCATTCATGCCACGCACGAGCCCGGTCTCGCCGATGGTGTCGTAGTGATCGTTGTGCGCCAGATACGGATCGGCACGTTGGTCGTAACGGTAGTCCTCGGCTCCGGCACTGTTTGCATCGATGCTGAACATCTGTTCGTCGACGTCGGCCCAATCGATAATTGCGCGGGCGAGATCGATGCGGTCGACGAAGCGGCCGTCCGCATCGGGCGTCGAAAAGAGCAGGTCGTAGCGCGGCGACATAAAGAGCGCCGAGAGCAAACGAAAGATCATGATCTGGTTGGACCGCGTGGGTGGATTTCCGCCGCCGCAGTTGATGTCGATCTTTCCGTCCTCATTGGTAATCTCGGCGTCCATGGTGCCTTGCACGACGCTGAGTCCTTTGGCTTGGCTGGTGTCGACGCCTACCAAGGTGCCCAGCATCGCCACGTCCGTCTTGTTACCGCCGAAAAAGCCGAGCAGCGGGCCCGTGTAGTCGGTCACGCGCAAGCTGATGCCCAGATCCTGTCCATCCATCATGTCGGCCATCATCTTCTGCGCTTGGGCCATGATGGGCTCGACGAACTTGAGCTGGATCTTGATGAGCAGACGCGACAGCTCGACCGCCGAGCGCGCAAGATAGTGCGCGCGCAACTCGTCGCGCGCGTTGGCGGCCTGGGCGCTGTCCACCGTCGTCCCGAACGTGAACTGCGAGATCAGCGCAATCAGCATGGAAAGCGCCGAGATGGTCACGAGCAACGCCACGCCACTTTGCCGATCGCGCGTCTTGCGCCGATGGTAGTGGCGCACGAGTGCCGCGCACCAAGAGGTGCGGGCTTGCGTGGTGGGGTGTTTGTTGAAGAGCGACATGGAGAGTTGGTCAGACGGGTCGATAGTCGACGGCCTCGAGCACATGCAGGCGCGCGATGCTGGTGAAGGTGATGGGCATGCCCCGTTCATCGAGCACGGTGAGCGAAATGCGGACTTGCGTGGGAAGGTACTGTTGGCCGTCCGCCTTGGTCGTGTCCCAGTCCTCGCGCCAGTCCTTCTGTTTGTAGTCGTAGTAGGCAAACTTGAGGCGAGAAATGGCAGGACAGAGAAGATAGGTCTCGCCAGGAATCAGTTTGAGATCCTTCGATTCCAGGCGCTTGGTCTCGCGACGCATGAGGTTTGTCGCCAAAGGGTTGTCGGGATCGTTTTGCGTGAAGTAGCTGACCAGCGCCGTATCGCCTTCGGCAGCGTCAGCGCGCATGCGGATGTGGCCGAACCAGGAAAACCGCAGCTCATCGAAATCGGTGTGCGAAATGCCCGAAAACATGGTCCGCCGTTCTTGCGAGCCAATCGCCTCGAACTTCGAGGTAAACGCCATCTCGATTTCGCGACTCATGCGCATCAGCGCGACTCGCACTGTGTGGGTTCGGTCTTGCGCAGTCTCGACGCGCTTCTTGACCTTGGCGGTCTGAGCGAAGGTGCCCCACAGAAGCGACGTCAAGAGCGCCATGAGCGCGAGCGCGAGCATGATCTCGACGAGCGTGAAGGCGGAATCCATGGGCTTGCGGGCGCGCATGCTCATTTCTTCACCGTCGGAGTAGACGACTTTCCGGTGCTACCGCCGCTTCCCGACGCCCCTCCGGTTCCACCACCTGTCGCGGCCAGCGTCACCGCCGTTTCCATACGCGACGGATCGGTCAAGAAGTTCACCACTTCGATGGACTGCTCGGGCTTGCCCGGCTCGTTCCACTTCACCTTTACAGTCAACTTGCGCACTGATTCTTGCAAACCGAGACGAATGGGCTCCATCAGGGTCGACATGAAGCCGCCCATGAAGCCCGAGAGCATTTCCATGGGATTGTTGGACATCGTCTGCTTGCTGGCCGCCTGCTGTACTTTCTGGCCGGAATCCGCCGGTAGCTCGATGCGCTCGACGTTGGTGTACCAGCGAAAAGCCGCAAAACCATCTTGTGAGAAATCGCCCGTGTCCTCGCCGTCCATCTCGGCAAAGCCGTACTCCGAAAGGCTCTGCTCCATCATGGAAATCCGCGTGCGCGCCAGAAAAGTCGCGGCCGTGGTCATGCGAGCGTGGTTCGCGGCAGTCACATTACCGGTCACGACGCGGGAAAGAATCACCAGCGACATGGCTAGGATGGCAAGGGACACCAGGACTTCCAACAGCGAAAATCCCGCCGCCGCCGATCGCCGCCGCCGCCTCATTGCACCACCGCCTTGCCCGCATCGTCGACCTGATCGCCGGTGTTGACCTCGACGAAAGAATTCTTCACGGTCACGCGTCCGGTAAGCGGGTGCACGATGAGCGTGTAGAAGCTCTCCTTGCCATCGGACAGATGAATGGTCGCCGCCTCGGCCATGCCCATCGGGAAGAAGTAGATGTAGCCCTTCCCTTCGCCGAGCGGCTTGAGCAAGCGAGGCGTATACACGTCGGCCAGCACTACGTTCGACTTCAGGGTGACGGGCTTGACCGCCATTTCCCGAAACGCGTCGAACTTGGCCCGCTTGGGAATGAAGGTCTTCGGCTGGTAGCGCGAGGGGATCTGCGAGGCGCCAAAGAATTTTTCTTTCTCCTCGGCCTCGCGCTTGACCTCCTCTTCCTTGGCGATGCGCTCGGCTTCCTTGCGGCGGGACTCTTCGGTCTCTTTCCCGCCTGCCAGCACAAAAGGATCGTCGGACACTTCGGCCCAGTACTTGCCATTGTCGAAGTCGAGCACCAGCCGGTGCACCTTCCCCGTGGTCGACGCGCGATCGAACAAGTAACGAATCGATCCGGCCATGCGAGACGCCGTCGAGCGCAGGTCGGTCTTGAACATAGAACGCAGGCCGGTCACGGTCGCCACCGTGATGAGCGCAACGATGACCAGCACGATCATCACTTCGATGAGCGTGAAGCCTCCTTGCACCGATGGTCTGCGCCGACAAAGCA
>CAZTTW010000190.1:0-7748 GCA_964616265.1 uncultured Myxococcales bacterium
GCTGGCAGTTCGGCATCCCGCCCAAGGGCAACGCCAACTTCGCCTGGGTCTCGCATTTCATCCACCACCCGGCCCCAAACGGCATGGCCGGCTTCGTCCTCGCCAACGGCAGCATGTCGTCGAACCAATCCGGCGAAGGTGACATCCGCAAAACCATCATCGAGGCGGATCTCGTGGACTGCATGGTCGCCATGCCCGGTCAGCTTTTCTACAGCACGCAGATCCCCGTGTGCCTGTGGTTCCTGGCCAAGAAGAAGAACGACGGCAAACGCCGCGACCGCCGGAGGGAGACGTTGTTCATCGACGCTCGCAAGATGGGCACGCTGATCGACCGCGTCCACCGCGAGCTGACCGATACCGATCTGGAGAAGATCGCGGGGACGTACCACGCGTGGAGAGGAGAAAAAGGCGCGGGCAAGTACAAGGACGTGGCAGGATTCTGCAAGTCCGCGACGACCGAGGAGATCGCGGTGCATGGACACGTGCTGACGCCCGGTCGTTACGTCGGCGCCGAAGAAGTCGAAGATGACGGCGAGCCCTTCGCGGAGAAGATGGCGCGGCTGGTGGCGGAGTTAGGCGGGCAATTCGCCGAGGGTGCGAAGCTGGAGAAGGCGATCAAGGCAAACCTGAAAGGGTTGGGGTATGGCGGGTAGAAAGAAGAAGTCTGCTGCGGCTCCTCCCAGGGCCATGGTCACTGACAAACCTCGGGCCGCCCTTATCGATGATGTCCGGGCGATCCTCCGGCAAGCCCGCCGGCTGGCCTACGCGGCATCGAACTTCATCATGGTCGAGGCCTACTGGCACATCGGCCAGCGCATTGTGCAGGAAGAACAGGGAGGCAAGGACCGCGCAAAATACGGCAGCCATCTCATTCGCAACCTCGCCCGCCAACTCGGCGAAGAGTTCGGCGGCGGCGTCTCCGTCGCGAACTTATGGAATTTTCGGCAGTTCTACGTGGAATTCCCGACGGAGGAGAAACTCTACTCCTTGCGTAGAGAATTGACCTGGACCCACTGGCGCTTGGTCATGCGCGTTCAGGATGGCGCGTAGCTCGATCGCTTTGAGGTCACAATTTGTGACCTTGAACGGAAGGAGAGAGACCTATGGTTGAACAGAATCTCGTGCAGCTTGAGTCCGTTGAACGCGCCATTCTGGTTGTGCGCGGTCAGAAGGTCTTGCTCGACAGCGACCTCGCCGCCCTCTACGCCGTCCCCGTCAAGGCGCTCAATCGCGCGGTCAAGCGCAACCTCGAACGCTTCCCTGCCGACTTCATGTTCCAGCTCACCGCTGACGAGGTTGAGCTTTTGAGGTGCCACCTTGGCACCTCAAAAGCCGACGGCGCAGAATCTTTGAGGTCACAATTTGGCACCTCAAAAGGCCGAGGCGGCCGACGCTATCTTCCCTACGCCTTCACCGAGCAAGGCGTGGCCATGCTTTCCAGCGTGCTGCACAGCCCGCGCGCCGTGCAGGTGAACATCGAGATCATGCGAGCATTCGTGCGCCTGCGACAAATGCTCCAGCAGAACACCGAGCTCGCCCGCAAGCTGGCGGCACTGGAAAGGAAGTACGACGGTCAGTTCAAGATCGTCTTCGAGGCCATCCGCGGTCTGATGGCCCCCACCCCAAAAGAAAAGCCACGCATCGGTTTCCGCAAGAGGGAAGCGTGATGAGGAAGGTGAAGGAGGCGGGGTATGGCGGGTAGTCAACCGGCGTCATCCCGGCGCCGACTTCTTGTGACGCGGCTATTTTTCTTGCGTGAGTACCGGCCGATGGATACCTTTGGAGACAGCAAACCCGCCGGGCCTCTATCGCAAGATATGCTCTCTCTCGGCGGGTGTTTCTTTTTCGGGGCGAGGATCTCGTGAAGTTCACGAAGCCACCCCTGAGCGTCGAACAGCAGGTCGATCTTCTGCTAGTCAATCACCGTGTCCGCGCTGTCCTGATGGTTTGCGCGCATCCGTTGGCGTTACTCGCGCCAAACAGCCACTGGCAACGCCGATTGCGGAATTTGCTTAATCAACATCCCAAGGTGCCAATCAAGAACATGGGCTTTCCCGAGAATTGGCTCGATTGTCCGATTTGGAAAGGCGCCGCCGATGCTGGTTAGGAATAATGCGACCAGGGCGAATCGGAAGGAGCTGGGGTATGGCAGGTGAGTGGAAATGCATTCGCGTCGACGAAATCGCACAAAGAACGGCAACCGGGCCGTTCGGCTCAGCAATTAGTTCGAAGTACTTCTGCGACACAGGCGTTCCGGTCATTCGCGGTAGCAACCTGAGTCAGGACATCGGCACCCGACTGGTGGATGAGGGCCTGACCTTCGTGTCTGAGGAAAAGGCCGAAGAATTCGCGCGTTCAGAAGCCCGGACAGGAGATTTGGTTTTCACCTGCTGGGGAACAATCGACCAGGTTGGACTCATCGACCATCGCGCAAGATACAAACGCTACATAGTTTCAAACAAGCAGATGTTGCTCACGCCAGATCCATCGCGGGCAGACAGTCTCTTCCTTTACTATGCATTCAGCTCGCCGGAGAACCGCGCGGCCATCTTGAATCGCGGGATTGGGAGTTCGGTTCCTGGATTCAACCTGGGACAACTCCGAATGTTCGAGATCGTCCTTCCACCACTCGCCGAGCAGAAGGCCATCGCTTCGGTGCTTGGGGCGCTGGACGACAAGATCGAGTTGAACCGGCGGATGAACGCGACGCTGGAGGCGATGGCGCGGGCGCTGTTCCAGAGCTGGTTCGTGGATTTCGACCCCGTCCGCGCCAAACTCGACGGCCGCAAACCCGAAGGCCTAGACAAAGCCACCGCCGCCCTCTTCCCTGGCGCGTTCCAAGACTCCATCCTCGGCCCGATCCCGCAGGGGTGGATGGCGTCTCGGATTCCGGATGCCGTTGAGGTGAATCCGCGTAGAACGTTGAAATCCGGAGTCGTCGCTCCCTACCTCGACATGAAGAACCTGCCAACGCAGGGCCATTCGGCCGATGAAGTCGTCGACCGTGAATTCACGTCCGGTACAAAGTTTCAAAACGGCGATACGCTGCTTGCGCGCATCACGCCCTGCTTGGAGAACGGAAAGACCGGATTCGTCGATTTCCTCGACGAAGGTCAAGTAGGCTGGGGTTCCACTGAATACATCGTGCTTGCGCCAAAGCCGCCGCTCCCATCGCAGTTTGGCTACTTGCTCGCCCGCTCCGACGCCTTGCGAGTCCATGCCATCCAGAACATGACTGGCACAAGCGGACGCCAACGTGTCCCATCCGAATGCTTCAACACCTTCTACCTCGCGGTCCCTCCTCTCGAAATTGCTCGACGATTCGACGAATTGACAACCCCGTTGATGTCGAAGATCAAATCCAACGCCCAAGAATCCCGCACCCTCGCCACCCTCCGCGACACGCTCCTACCCAAGCTGCTATCCGGTGAGTTGCGCGTTCGCAATTGAGCGTTGCCACCATGAATCGAACTATTGGCAAAATAGCGGAGATTCTGGAGGTAGAGCGCGAGCTGGTGACAAGTTGGGGAGTCACGTTCAGGGACTACTTGGGTGACAACGCCAACCCTCCCAAAGGAACGAAGAGAATATTCAGCGACACGGATGTTCTGGTTCTGGCCTACGTTTGGTGGAACTGGGAGACGGAACCTGACCTAGACTCCATCCGCGCCGGGCTGAACGGCGGTGAGCACTACGAGCGCGAGTTCTGTGAGCTTCTGTATCGCCACACGCCTATCCTTCAAGAGCTGCCGGATGACCTCGACGAGACATGGCGACACGGGGTACCACTCTGTGCTCATGGCATGACAACGTACTTGGGGCTCGCAAGGAACTATAGGCACGTCGCAAACGACCTTCTTCGTGCTGCGCTCAAGAGCGGCGAGCCGCTGGACCTTGCCTATCCAGTGCTGTTCGCCTACCGGCACACGTTGGAGCTGTACCTCAAGATTGTCGGCGAGGTAGCCGAGAACACGCACTCGCTTAGGAGGTGCATCGACCTGGTCGAAAAGCGTCACCCAGGGAGTCCGATAGACCCCGCCATAAAGGGCTGGATTCTTGAGCTGGACAGAATTGACCCGAGCGGCACGGCGTTTCGGTACGCGGACGCGAAGCTGGGTACTCCAACAGGAAGTGAGCACTGGCTGGACTTCGTGCAATTCGAATTCGCCATGAATCAGGTCCTCGAAGTGCTTGACCATGCTGTTCTTCGCCTCGGCACACAGAAAAGACCGGTCAAACCCAAAGAACGCGTGAGACCTCGCCGCAAGAAACACGGAGCGCGGTAACCCGTCCATGGAGATGCCGAGATGAGACCATGACCGCCCCCAGCCAATTCCTCCTTTACACCGCGCCGGACGGCGCAGTGAAGGTGGACGTGTACTTCAAGGACGAGACGGTCTGGCTCGCCCAGAAGGCGATAGCCGAGTTGTTCGGGGTAGATCGCTCGGTCATCACCAAGCACCTGCGCAACATTTTCAAGGAACGAGAGCTGGTCGAGGAATCAGTATGTGCACTTTTTGCACAAACTGCCGCCGACGGGAAAACCTACCAGACGCGCTACTACAACCTCGACGCCATCATCGCGGTCGGCTACCGGGTAAATATCTACCAGGCGACGCAATTTCAGGAATCCCATACCTTCGGCACGCCTAGAAACGCCCTGTTGCCAAAGCTGCTCTCCGGTGAGATTCCGCCGTCGGGACCAGAATCGATCAACCATTCGACGTACAGTGGGGAGACCCCGGCATGACCATGTTCAACGTCTATTGCGACGAGAGTGGCCACCTGCCAAACGACGGGCAGTGCAACATGGTGTTGGGGGCAATCTCGTGTCCGCTGGACCGCGTACGCCCGCTTTCCGACGAGCTGCGAGCCTTGAAGCAACAGCACGGGTTGTCCGCGGCAATGGAGGTAAAGTGGACGAAGGTCTCGCCAGCCAAGCTCGATTTTTACCTCGCGCTGGTGGATTTCTTTTTCAACCAGGAAACGCTCTGCTTTCGCGCTCTCGTTGTACCGGACAAGTCCAAGCTGAAGCACGATGACTTCGGCCAGGACCACGACACCTGGTACTACAAGATGTACTTCAGCATGCTGAAGGGGATCATCACGCCCGGTGATCGCTTTCGCATCTACCTCGACATCAAGGATACTCGCAGCGCGGAGAAGACACGGAAGCTGCACGAGGTGCTCTGCAACAGCCTCTATGATTTCGATCAGAGCCTTGTCGAGCGCCTGCAGACCGTCCGCTCTCACGAGGTCGAGCTTCTTCAGCTGGCGGACCTTCTCATCGGTGCTGTCCAACACGCGGGACGCGGCCCACTCGGCCAGTCCGCGAAGGACCGGCTCGTTCGTCGCGTTCAGGAGCGCTCTCGCTATGGGCTGGTCAGATCGACACTGCTGACGGAAAGGAAGTTCAACATCTTCGTCTGGCGCGCTCGGGAGACGGGTCCGTGAAGGATGCCTGTGCACCCGATTGGCTGCCCGACCTTGTAGAGTTCGACTGGAATAACTACCAGGAGGCCATTACCCGCGCCTATGCGGTCTTCTGGCGCGACTTCGGCACCGAGCGAACACGCCCAACTTTTCGTGGTAGGCGAATGGGGCTGAAGCGCCATCCCGAGCTTGAGGGCAAGAGCGCGACCTTCTGGCACTTCGTCACCGAGGGAGACATCGAGGCTGACCGCACGCCGGTTCGCGAGCGCATCGAGCGAATCGGTTGGCCCAAGGCAATCATCGTGGAATCCGAGGCCACTCCGTCGCGGGCGCTTGTCTGGACCAATGAGCGAAGACGGTCTGGCCACGCAAAATCCGAGCGCTGGATTATCGCCCTGGGCGACTTCAGCTACGTGGTCATCCTGGACGACCGCGGCGAGTTTGTCCTTCCCTGGGCGGCCTATCCGGTCTCCGAGACGCACCGGCGAAGGAGACTCGAAAAGGAATACAATGACTGGAAGAATGCCCAGAAAAGCTAAGGCCGCCCTCTTGTGGAGCGCGGCCTCGTTACTCCTTCCACGCATGGTGGATGAGCTGTCTCCATTGATAGCGCTGGAACCTGGGGGCGTCAAGTGCCCATCCCCTCGCGGGGAATCGACACGGCGGTTGGCGCGGCGTCAGACGTATCCGGCCGTGGGATCTGCCGTTCCTGGCCCGATTCCTTGTTTAATCCTTGGTCGATCTCTTGTCGTCGGCTGCGTAGAAGCAACTGAAATCATGTGACTTTCTTATTTAATCGCAAAACCACGATGGCCAACGAATCTACCGCCGCCAGAGCCCCTGAGCCGATGACGCACGTCGAGGCTCCAGCTATTTCCAATTTGGAAATAGCTGCCGATGTCGGACCCAAGACGCCATGACCTTCAACGAATCCACCGTCGAAGATGCCGCCCTGACCTGGTTCGGGGAACTGGGCTACGCAATCGCGCACGGTCCCGATCTGGCGCCCGGCGAAGCTGCCTCAGAGAGGGAGACCTTTGCGGATGTGGTCCTGGTGGGGCGCTTGCGCGACGCCATCCAGCGGCTGAACCCGGACGTTCCCGGCGAGGCCCAGGAAGAGGCGCTGCGAAGAGTGCTGCGGGTAGGAACGCCGTCGCTCGTGCAGACCAACCGCGCGTTTCACAAGATGCTTCGCGACGGCGTGGAAGTGGAATACCCGAGGCCAGACGGCACCATCGCGGGCGGGCACGTGCGCTTGGTCGACTTCGAGGATGCGAGCGCGAACGACTGGCTGGCGCTGAACCAGGTCACCGTCATCGAGGGCCAGAACAACCGACGGCCGGACATCGTGGTGTTCGTGAATGGGCTGCCGCTGGGACTGATCGAGCTGAAGAACGCGGCCGACGAGGACGCGACCATCTGGACCGCTTATGACCAGCTCCGCACGTACAAGGCCGAGATTCCGTCGCTGCTGCACTACAACGCCGCGCTGGTGGTGAGCGACGGTCTGGAAGCGCGCATCGGTTCGCTGACGGCCAACCAGGAATGGTTCAAGGTCTGGCGCACCGTCGACGGCGAAGGCGATGCGCCCCGCACGGCGCTGGAGCTCGAGGTGCTGGTGCGCGGGGTGTTCGACCGACGCCGCTTCCTGGATCTGCTGGAGCACTTCATCGTTTTCGAAGAGAGCGACGACGGAAAGCTGCACAAGATCATCGCGGGCTATCACCAGTTCCACGCGGTGAACATGGCGGTGCAAGAGACCATCCGCGCCAGTGGCATGGAAGACAAGCCCAGGTTCAGTGACAATCTGGGCGTGTCCTGGGCGGGCCGGATGCACGACGGAAAGCCGGGCGACCGTCGCGCGGGCGTGGTCTGGCACACGCAAGGCAGCGGCAAGAGCTTCTCGATGCTCTTCTACGCCGCGCGGGTGGTACGACACCCGGCCATGCAGAACCCGACGCTGGTGGTGCTGACCGATCGCAACGACCTGGACGACCAGCTCTTCGGTCAATTCCAGCGTTGTCACGACATTCTTGGACAGACACCTGTGCAGGCGGCGAGCCGCGAGCGGCTGCGGGAGCTTCTGGCCGTGGCGAGCGGCGGCGTGGTGTTCACCACCATTCAGAAGTTCCTGCCCGACAAGGGCGAGAAGATGCCGCAGTTGAGCGACCGACGGAACATCATCGTCATCGCCGACGAGGCCCACCGCAGCCAATACGACCTGATTGACGGCCTGGCCCGCCACATGCGCGATGCCTTGCCGGGGGCTTCATTTATCGGTTTCACCGGGACGCCTATCGAGAAGACCGACGCCA
>CAZTTW010000191.1:0-7655 GCA_964616265.1 uncultured Myxococcales bacterium
GCTGGCCGTCGCGGCGCAGGCGACCGTAGAGCCCTACCCGAGCGCATTCTCCTGTCCAGTCGCAATCTCCCCGGACAACCAGCGGGTGGCGATCGCTTCGCCCCGAGGCATCTACGTAGAGCCGCTGTTTCCTTGATCCGCGATGGGCGTGCCGATGAGCGGCGGCGCGCATTCGACTTGAGCGCCAACCATCCGACGAACTACCCAATCTCGCTTCCATTTAGATTTTATGATTTCGCACACGTATCGCATCGTCCCCTGCTGTATGCTGCATGCAGTTGGTCCCGGCGAAGCCCACCGACCGGGTTGGACAGGAGCGAAGTCAGATGAAAAACAGACGGGTCTTATCTTTCAGGAGGTTTGCAAACGCGTGGATCCTCTGTGCTCCCCTCCTCTGGGGAACGTGCGGCTATCGAACGCCTCTGCTGCCACCCAGCTGCATCCTTTCAGTCGATCCTTCGGCACTCGACTTGGGGGAAGTTCCTCCGGGTGGACAAGCAACGGGGACCTTGACCATTGCCAACCTCGGGGGGGCGGCCTGCAACGTCGGAGGCTTCGGCTTTGCTCCCAACTCCGATCCCTGGTTCGCGCTCGGGCCACAAGTGCCACCGGCAATCGTGGTGGAACCTGGCGAACGCGCGACCGTGGCCGTCACCTTCAGTCCCGCGAGCGCATCCGTCCCACTTGATCGCGCCGGGACACTCGTCTTCGGCAGCGACGATTGGCATCGACCGCGCGTGGACGTAGCGCTTGCCGCCCGCGTCCTGACCCATTGCACGCTCGCAGTCACGCCGAACGCCATCGACTTCGGCCACGTTGCTCTCGATGCGACCGCTACCAGATCGGTGGACATCGCCAATGTCGGCGATGGCGCCTGCGAGATCGGCAAGATCGCCTTGACCGAGCAAAGCGATCCGGAGTTCTCGCTTGCTCCGGGACAGGCGGATCCGCTCGCGCTGGCGCCCGGCGAGAGCCAATCCATCGCGATCGCGTTCCACGCGGTCAATCCAGCAGAGCCACATCAGAAGAACGGGGAACTGACGTTCGAGACCACCGACGCGAAGCAGGTAACAACAGTCGTCCAGCTCACAGCTTACATCGACGTGGGATGCTCCCTGACCATGACGCCGGCCAGCCTGGATTTCGGCAATGTCATGCTCAACACCACCTCTGCCGCCGCCGTCACGCTCGGCAACGACGGTAGCGATACCTGCCACGTCTCCGGCATCGCGCTCGGCCAGGGTTCGGACTCCAATTTCACCCTGGATGGCGGCCAGAGGCTCACCCTCGACGTCGCCCCGGGTTCGAGCCAATCCATCTTGGTTCACTTCGGCGCCTTCGACAGCGCGCCGCCGCACCTCAGGACCGGGACGCTTGTCTTCAAAACGGGGAACACCCGCATGCCGGACGCTTCGGTTCCGCTTTCGGCCTATGTCAACAGCGTTTGCGTCGAAGCCAGCCAGTGGATCTACACCGTGGATGGGACCGGGCTTTTCTCGCGCTTCGATCCTACGACAGCGACCTTCACTAACATCGGGCGGCTCGACTGTCCCGACTACAGCAGTGCCTTCTCGATGGCGGTCGACCAGAACGCGGTGGCTTGGGTGCTCTACCAGGACGGCAATGTCTTCAAGGTCGACACTGCGACAGGAAAATGTCAGTCAACAAGCTTTCAAGTAGGGCAGCATGGGCTAAACACCTTTGGCATGGGCTTCGTGTTCGATCCGTCGACGGGCCTCGACACGCTGTACATCGCGGGAGGCATCTCGCTCGGCTCTACCACGCAGTCGGAGCTGGCCACGGTGTCGTTCCCTTCCTTGGTGGTGAACCCGATCGGAACTACGAACGGCTGGCCCGAGCTGTCAGGGACCGGCGATGGCACTCTGTGGGGCTTTTTCCCCGGTTCCAACAGTCCCACGCAGCTCTCCACGTTGGTGCGGATCGACCCAGCGACGGGTGCGACCCTCGAAACCTATGGCTACAAAGACATGCCCACCTCCGGCAACTGGGCCATGAAATTCTGGGGCGGCTCATTCTGGATTTTCCTCGGCAACTCGATCTACCGAGTCGATCGCAACTCGCCGCAAACCTTCCACACCGTCATTGCCAATAGCAGCTATGCCATCGTCGGCGCGGGCGTTTCAACCTGCGCGCCGCTACACTAGGCCCAACCATGGCGTGGCGGGCGCAAACTGTAAGTCTCGTGTGAAGCTGCGCCGATTACTGCAAGACCAAGATGCCACCCAGCGAAGAGGTGGTCATGACTTTCGTCGTGCTCGTCCAGGTGTCGGCCGAGGCGTTCAGGCTGAACCGATCGATGAACTCCGAGGTCAGGTGGGCCGCGGTGAACATTTCGTTTCCGTCAGGGCTGAAGGCGACAGCGACCGCGCCGTCGGCAGCGATGCTGTCCTTCAGGGTCAGATCGTCCGCAGCGCCAATGGTCAATCGGTACACCTTGTTGACATCCACTGCCGCGACGTAGAGCACGCCGTTCCGCACAGCCATATTGAACAGTCGGGGCGCTTCTGCGATGGTCACGTCGGCAAGTGGCGCACCGCCATTGGCCAGATCGAACTGGCGAATGATGCTACTGGTCTGGCCACCCGACGTTGCATAGAGCCGCCTGCCGTCCGGGGCAACGGCCACGCCGCCGGTTGGTCCGTTGCCGAGCGTACCGTTCGCGATGGCGTTCCCGGCGGCATCGAAGGTGAATCGGGAGATAGACGGTCCACTCGTAGGATAGTTGAAATCCGCCACGAACATCTCACCGGTCAAGGGACTGAACGCGATCTGAGCGACCGCGCTAAGGCTGTTGCCGACAATTGTCCCATGGGCGGTCAGCGTACCCGCGCCGCCATTGTAAATGAACCGTGAGATGCTGCCCGGCACGCCATCAGCCGCGTTCACACCATGGCGATTGCCAACGAACACTTCGGACGACGATGCCCGAAATGCAACACAGGCCGGGTCTGCCAGCAGGCTCTTGTCGATGCCCGCCGCAGGAACCAGCGGCGCCCCGTCTCCCGCCACCGTGAAGGCTAGAACGCCCGACCAGAGACTTTGGTCGATATAAGGCCCGGGAGGCGTCTCGGTCACCAGCAGCGTAAACGGGCTCCCGCCGCCGGCGCCATCCACGCCCTTCTGGTCGATCCCCGCGACGTCGATCCCCGCGACGTCGATCCTCGCTGCGTCAATCCCCGCGCCGTCGGTCCTCGCCGCGTCAATCCCCGCGCCGTCGGTCCTCGCCGCGTCAATCCCCGCGACGTCGATCCTGGCTGCGTCAATCCCCGCGCCGTCGACTCCCGCCACTTCCGGTCCGGCCCTGTCCACGGCGGCATCGAGACCCGGGCTTCCATCTGCCCCCAACGCTGCGTCGGTGCCCGACGACGAAGAACCGCAGCCACTCCCCCAGACCGATACCAACCCAACCACGACTAGAACACGAATCCGAACTGCAGGATCTTGAGTCATCATTTTTTCAGGCGCTCCCACGCTGAACGCAAACCTAGCAGGTTCCTCGCGAGCTGCGAGTCATTGTATTTGAGGCGGTTGCGTGAAACCCGCCAGGGGTCACCGACAGCATCACCCGTCGCCGGAATCTCGACGGCGGTTAGATGGGATGTAACCTGGAATCAGCCGTAAGTCCTCGGCACGTAAAGCTCAGCAGGCAGGTCGATGCGCTCGTAGTTGGGATTGAACACACGCTCGGGAAGCTCGACCTGCTCGTGGACAACCTCGGTGTACGGGATCTGCTTGAGCAAATGGTCGATGCAGTTGAGCCGCGCGCGCCGCTTGTCATTCGCCTCGACGATGTACCAACGTGACTCGAGAGTGTGGGTCCGCTCAATCATTTCTTGCTTGGCCCGCGTGTAATCTTCCCAGCGCACCCGCGACTGCAGGTCCATGGGGCTCAGTTTCCACTGCTTCATCGGATCGCGGATGCGCATCAAGAATCGAAGCTGCTGTTCTTCGTCGGAAATCGAGAACCAATATTTCAGCAAAACGATGCCCGAGCGTATCAGCATCCGCTCGAACTCGGGCACGTCCTTGAAGAACTGCTCGACTTGATCAGGCGTCGCAAACCTCATGACCCGCTCGACACCAGCGCGGTTGTACCAGGACCTGTCGAACAAGACGATCTCACCGGCAGCAGGTAGATGTTCGACATAGCGCTGGAAGTACCATTGCGTCTGCTCGCGGTGGCTGGGTGCGGGAAGCGCGACTACGCGACAAACGCGAGGATTCAAGCGCTGGGTGATGCGCTTGATCACGCTGCCCTTGCCGGCCGAGTCGCGACCTTCGAAGAGCACCACGATCTTGGCACCTACACTGGCGACCCACGTTTGCAGCTTGATCAGCTCCGACTGCAGCCGGAGAAGGTGATGGAAGTACTCTTTACCGTCGAGGGTAACGGGATGCTTCTTTGGGTAGACTCGCCCAATCTCGTCGACCAGGCGCTTATCGCAGAGTTCGAGCTCGTACTCCTCGGCAGCGCTGTCTTCCAGCTCGGCTGATAGCCAAGCCAGCGCTCCCTCGTCGGATCCGTCCATCGGGGCGACCGCCTATTGAGCTCAACCAATTTTGCTGAACAGCCAGAACAGACTGCCGGCGAGGAGGATGGACGCGGGCAAGGTGAGAACCCAAGCCATCAGCAAATTTCGCACCGTAGAAATCTGGAGGCCTGAGCGGTTGGCAGCCATGGTGCCCGCCACGCCAGAGGAAAGCACGTGCGTCGTGCTGACCGGCAAACCGAAGGCATCGGCAGCGCCAATGGTGGCCATGGCCGTGAGCTCTGCGCATGCGCCCTGGGCGTAGGTCAAGTGGTCCTTCCCGATCCGTTCGCCAACCGTGACGACAATACGTTTCCATCCGATCATGGTCCCTAAGCCCAGTGCAATGGCGACCGCCACCTTGACCCACGCCGGGATGAATTTCGTCGCCTTGTCGGTGTGCCGACGGTAGTTCTTGAGCACCTCCCGATCGTCCGCGCCAATGGTCGGCGTCTGGGACTTTTCCAGCAAGCGCAAGTCTTCACCGATGAGATAAAGGTCGTTGCGAAAATTCCTGGTCTCGCTGACGGGAACATTCTTCAGCTCCTTGAATCGCGCCATGTCCTTGCCAACATCGTCGATCAATTTCTGCAAGGCGGGCAGCGTGGCCGGCGTGAGTTTGCGCGTGCGCACGTACTCCTGCACATCGGCACGTGGATTCGCCGGTGCCGGCACACCATTCGTGTAGGGTTGCAACGTCTGGACTGCCTGTTCGGACACTGCCACGAAGTCCATCGACTCGCGGGCGGAAACCGCGTGATTGAGCGCGTAGGCCGTCGGCACGGTGCCGATGAGGATCAACATGATGAGCCCCATGCCCTTTTGTCCGTCGTTCGAGCCATGCGCAAAGCTCACGCCCGTACAGGTCAAAAGCAGAAGGCCGCGAATCCAGAACGGCGGCGGTTGCGTGCCTTGCGGCGCCGAGTAGAGGCGTTTGTTGGGCAGCACCTTCTTCAGCAGAACCAGAAGAAGACCGGCAGAAGCGAAACCGATGAGGGGCGACAGGAGAAGTGTCCGACCGATATTCATCGCCTGCCCCCAGTCGACGCCACTGGTGGCCGCGCCGGCGTTGACGAACTGATTGGCGATGCCCACGCCGATGATGGAGCCGATCAGAGTGTGCGAGCTGGACGACGGCAGGCCCAGATACCATGTGCCGAGGTTCCAGATGATGGCGGCGGCTAGAAGCGCGAAGACCATGGCAAACCCCGCGCCGCTGCCTACCTGCAGAATCAACTCGACCGGCAGGAGCGAGACAATCCCAAATGCCACGCCGCCCGTGGACAACACGACGCCCAAGAAATTCCAGAAACCCGACCACACCACCGCAATGTGCGGATCGAGCGAGTTCGTGTAGATCACGGTCGCCACGGCATTGGCGGTATCGTGAAAGCCGTTCACGAATTCGAAACCCAACGCGACCAAGAGGGCAAGGCCAAGAAGGATGAACGGGAAATACGACGTCGAATGCACGAGCGCCAAGTCGCCGATGAGGTGAACGCCCGCATAGGCGATGCCCACCGCCAGGGCCACGCCAAAGATGATAGTACCCACTTTGCCCGGCCCCTTTGCCATCTTGGCGTGTACGGCATGAGGGACGGCGCTCGGGCGGACGATTTCTTCTCTGACGGCGCTGCTGGCGGTAGTCATCTGAGTCTCCCGTTGAACAATTGCGGTGCCCTTGGATGAAGAAATTGGCCCCGCGGCGCTGTCTGATGTGTGCCAGTTGTGTAACAACGTCCGATGGACTGAACGCCCCCCTCAAAACCACTCCTCGTAGCCACCTCCGCACGGTTTCGAGCGCTGTTGCGTGAATGTCGCGATGTTGTGGCGGAAGGCCACGCAATCGGCGCTAGGAAGCTCTGCGGACGCGGCTGCGCTTTGCTCCCGTCCCCAACCAACCCGGAGGGTCTCATGATGAACGACCGAAAGTCGTATGGCAGAAGCCACATCCATCGTCTGAAAACCGTCACTGCGGCATCGGCAGTTTTCGTTCTCGCCACGACATTGTTGCCGTCCGCCCATGCCGCGGATCAAACTGTTCCTGGCGCCGGCAATAGCGCCGCGGCCGAGCTCGCTTCCTCCTCGCCCTTGGTGCAGTCCGCGCGACGGTTCATCGGCAGGCGGATAACCTCGATCGGCGATAAGACCTTGGCCAAGAACGTCCACGATCTCGTCGAAGAACGCCTGGCGTGTGTCAAACACCGTGCCCACGAGTCCGACGTCAGCAAGCAAGCTGTTCTCGACAAGCTAGCCGCCGCTGGTTTGTACTCGGCGGCGGATGCAGCAACATTTCCGGGCGGGGCCATGGCAGGAGTTTTTCCGCCCGTGCTCGACGCTGGTACGGCGTGCCCGCACCTACCGCAACCGTTCTTCTCGGCGCCAGGAAGCGTCTTTGGAGGACACCATTCGTATCCCGGCGGCTTGCCCATTCACGAAAGCTTCAACGACCTCAGCGACATGGCCTTCGCTGCCAACTATCGTCGCGTGTACGGGCATACCGGGCCGGACGGTCTGCCGGCGCTCGCGGCAGCGGATGGCGATCGTGACAATGACGACAGCGTGGACATCGACATCGACCAGGACGTCATCGTAGCGGCGCCGCTGCTGCACGACTGGGCGAAGCCTCTCGTCTTTCAATGGAATGCCGACGGAACCGAGTTCGCTGAATTCAATTTTGGCGGAAACGGAACGACAGACAACTACGGCTCCGCCGGAGATTCACGCACGGGCGCCCACCACATCATCAGCATTGCCGAATCCATGGCGCGTGGCCTTTCACCGAAATTCGTGATCACACAAGCTTCAGCACACTCGAATCCTACCTCAGGCAACGAGTACAAAGTGGTGAACTGGCTGCGCAGCGCCGCGCTCATGACGGGAATCGACGCGGTAGCGAAGGGCTACCTCCGGCTCGATAGCTCTGGGAAGCTGCGCCTGCCGGCGGTTCAAAAGTTGGGCGACCTCGACTTGAATGCAGCGACTCCGTCCCAGGTCAACGCGCCGGTGGAATACCAGCTACACAATCTCTCCGACGCCGACTTCACCCAGACCGGTCCGGCAGTCGCCGTCGCGCAGATTATCCTCGCCAACTTGGCGGCGTCG
>CAZTTW010000192.1:0-7638 GCA_964616265.1 uncultured Myxococcales bacterium
ACGTGCGGGAATGGTTGTCGGCACAGGCGGCCGGCGGCTACGTCAGCTACGACGCCGCTACGTCGCGTTTCACGCTGCCTGCCGAACAGGCCTTTGCTCTGGCCGACGAGGGCAGCCCGGCTTTTGTTCCGGGCTTCTTCCACGTCATCGAGGCCGGCGTGAAGGCCGAGGAGCGTATGACGGACAACTTCCGCAGCGGTAAAGGCATCCCTTGGGGCGAGCATGCGCCGTGTCTGTTCGAAGGCACAGAGCGCTTCTTCCGCCCAGGCTACGCGGCGAACCTGACCAGCAGTTGGCTGCCGGCTCTGGAAGGTGTCGAGAGCAAGCTCAAGCGCGGCGCTAAGGTCGCCGACGTGGGCTGCGGTCTCGGCGCGTCCACCATCTTGATGGCCAAGGCGTATCCGACGTCGAAGTTCTACGGCTTCGATATTCACGCCGGCTCCATCGAGCTGGCGCGGGCACGGGCCGCTCGGTCCGGCGTGGCGGATCGGGTCGTGTTCGAGGTGGCGTCGTCGACCAACTATGCGGGCAGCGGCTACGACCTCGTCGCCCACTTCGATTGCTTGCACGATATGGGCGATCCCACCGCGGCCGCGCGCTACGTTCGCCAAACCCTGGCGGCCGACGGCACGTGGATGGTGGTCGAGCCCTTCGCGGGCGACAAACTCGAGGACAACCTGCACCCGCTCGGGCGCGTGTTCTACGCGGCGTCGACGCTTTTGTGCGTGCCCAATTCCATGGCCGCTGAAGGCATGGCGCTCGGCGCACAGGCCGGCGAGGGGGTTTGCGCCGGGTCGCCCTTGAAGGCGGCTTCACCCGCTTCCGTCGCGCGGCAGAAACGCCGTTCAACCTGGTGCTCGAAGCTCGTCCGTAATCGTTGCCGCCAAACTCGACGCGCTCACTGGCAACGGTGGGCGCGTCGGGGTGCGTGGAGGCGAATGCGCCATTCCACTTCTACAGTTTGATGACGACTTTCTTGCCCATGCGGCGCAGCCTTACCAGCTCGACTGCCAGCGCGCGATAAGTCTGGTATCTCCACGTCGGTAGGACCTCGACGTCTGGTTCGGCGGCATCTGTACTATCGGCGTAGGAGTCCGGCGCAATCGTTGCGACGCCCGCGCTTGCGGTAACCAACGTGAAGTCGCCTAATATTGGCCGACGGAAGTCTTCACGTCGGGTGAACGCGAACACCGGTGTGTTGTGTCCGCTGCGCTGGCAGGCCGCGAGAAATGCGTTCAGCCTCTCCGTCGATGTGTCGGCCGTACACACAACGATAAAGCGCCCCAAGTAGCGAGTCCCAGCAGGATGCAACAATCTGAAAGTCGCTCTTGTCGTTCGTAGCTCTTCTTCGAGGGCGATCGGGTCGACCACCCGTCCATCGAGCGTGGCATCCTTCCTCGTGATCCACAGGACGGGTGCTGCATCAAAGTCATCTGGCCCTTCGAGTTGCGGAGCCTTGGGCTCGTGGGCGATGAAACGGCCGCCGGGCCGGGCGGGATCGGGCCAGGTCTGGTTGTTCTCGGCGCGGTAGGGCGTCGCGAGGATGAAGCACGCCAAGGCCGCCAGCAGGCATTGGAGGGACCAGAAGCCCGAGTTCTGCCAGGAGAGAATGGTTGGGCCATCGTTGGCCGGGCGACGGCGATGCCATCGCACGACCAGCGCCACAGCCAACGCCGTAGCCAGGATGATTCCTGCCGAAGCCAACGATGCCCGAGAAACGAAGGCAGCGTGCGTGCGAGAGAAGGTCGTGAGATACGCGTTCATTCGCTGTTCGGGATCGTGGGGGGCAGACGACAAGCCCTGCGACAATCCCATAATATGAGACCAGGCCCCCCACACCACCGGGAAGAGCCCCAGAAGAACGTATGCGAGAATCACGGCAGCCACGCTGTCGGCGCTTGGTCCATGATGGCCAAGCCGCGCCTCTGCAACGCACGGATCGGAGCTAGCCAGTTCGACTGCGGACGCAATTCGCCGCGCTCGTGCGCGAATGGTCACGCCCAAGCCGATAGACGTTGCAGCCATCAGGATGCTTGGAACAAAGAAGAGCACGCTCCACGGCACCACGTTTAGGAGGCCTTCCAGACCCGCCGAGATGTTCGAAGCTCTTATCTCCGGATCAAGGGACGGTGGACTGAGAACGAGCCTACGCGCGAACTCAAGCGTCCATGCAACGAGGCCCGCAGTAACAATCGGACAGCTTGTCGAAAGAACGGTGGGCCAGATGGTCGGCATACCAAGCGAAGCGGTCGGGCTGAGCTCACCGGTACTAGCCTTGTCTTCGAGTGCGAGACAATTCTGACGCTGCCTGAACAAGCTGCGTAAAATGGCAACCTGGCCGGCACACATAGTGGCTAGACAGCAAGTGATCCACCAGAAGTGAGGTATGGACAGAACCGTCTGCTTGAGCAGCGTAAGCATCCAGGTGCCTCAGCGAAACATGAGTGCGTGTATGACCTGCTCTGAATACAGCAGGTATTGATAGACTAGGTGTGCAGCGGCAGCCACTAGCACTGAGAAGGAAGCAACCAAGGCCAAGTGACGTATCACGGGTTTCTCCGTTTCAGAAGTGACGAATCCATCCGACCGCCCGAGCGACGACGAATCCCAAATTCGTGAGTACACAAATACCCGTAGCCAACCAGGACGTTCCTCCCCACCGTGATAGCAACGACAGCCGAGCTTGCGCATCAGACTCTCGGTTCCGCGCTCGCCCAATGGCCACACGCAATCGCCGCAAATAAAGCCCGTTCCCGATGCTTCCGAGGGTGATAGCCGCTCCCAGAATAACCCCCAGGCGCAGCAAGGGATCGTTTCGGGGACCGAGACTGACGACGACCGCTTCGATGGCCGTCACTGCTGCGAATTCGGTGTACATCTTGCGGTACAGTAGCCAAGAGGCATTGAAGAAGGCGGCCGCGAGATTGAATCCCGCGAAGAGTCGCCACCGCGCTTGCACTGGCTGCAGCAAGTCCAAATACACTCGACTGCTCGGACCAATGAAAGCCTCGATCTCTTCGCGCGTCGGCAGCAGGGCGTTCGCAAGGCAATCAGGCCGGGCAGCTTCCTCTGGCGGAGAATATGGATTCGGCTCTGGCGGCTCCAGCGGCGGCATCGGTCGGCCGATGGTACCGGAGGTCAACGCAAACGTAAAATGAGCCCTCACCCGAGAAACCTCTTCCTTTTCGCGTAGCAACTTCTCCGCGGGCTGAAAAGTCGGGCTGGACCAGCCTGTGGTACTCTGGGACGCTAACTGATTCGTAGGACGGCGGCGACATTGAGTCACAAACACAAGCGCGAGCGACACGCATCTGCCACCCGGCCGCAGCGTAGCGCTTGGTCGCCCGACATCTGGCCCAAGCTAGAGTCGTACAACCAGCTCGACGCGCAGGCGCGCGGTGACTGGCTGGTTGCGCAGGGACTTCCGACCAGCAACCCTGAGCTGGTTCGCATCGTCACCAAGAGCCATTTCGTGATCCCAGGCAAAACCCGGCACCGCTGTGTGCAGTGCGGGGAATGTTGCCGGTATGCGCGCAAGACCGCGACTTTCACCTACGATCCGTGCCCATTCCTAGATCAGCACAACCACTGCGCCAAGCACGCGAGCCGCTACAACGTGTGCAAGTGGTTCCCGTTCTGGCTCTTCGACGGCGGCACCTTCGGCCCCCTGTTGACCATCAAGCCCTACTGCACTGGCTACGGCCAAGGCGACCTGGTTGACTACGCCGGGACCATCCAGCGCCTATCCGAGCTGACCCAGCAGCAGCAGGATGACGCCGACGGGGCCTTCGTGATCCACGAACTGGTCTACTTGCCCGAGCACCGCGAGTGGGCGTTTCCAACCCGCGCCAACGTGGACAGCTTGCTCAAGCTCATGTCCAAGGCCGCCGTCGAATCCTCGGCCCAGCATCAGGCCCGGCGGGCGGAAGAGCGCCTTGGTCAGTTGCACTACGCCCACCACTACACCTCTGGGCTTCTTGGCGGCCTTGGCGAACCGCAGGCGACCGTTACCGAGCAAGGAAGCATCACCGATGTCAACGATGCATTCTGCGACCTGATGGGCCGCGACCGGGCCGAGGTTATTCGCGCCAACCTCGCCGATCTGTTCGCCAACCCGCAGGCCTTGTTCGCCGATCTTGGGCAGTGCTTCTCCCACGGCAAAATCACCGGGGTACCGCGCAAGCTGCGTCCGGCGAGCGGCGAAGCGGTTCCCGTCGTGTTCAACGCCATCGTGTTCCGCGATCGAAGTGACGGACTGATTCACGAGGCCATCGTGTGCGTGAACCGCGTCTCGGTGGCGGTGTTCGGCGAGCTGGCACAGGCCAAGACCTACGCGCGCGGGTTGCTGGAAGCCAGCCTGGACGCCCTGCTGGTCATCGATCTGGCCGGCGCCATCAGCGACGTGAACAAAGCGCTGGTGGAGCTCAGCGGCCGGCCCCGTGAGCAGTTGCTACGCGCCAAGTTCCAGGACTTCTTCCTGGATCCCGCGCGCGCCGCCCAGGGTGTGGCCGAAACCCTCGCCACGGGCCAAGTGCGCAACTACGAATTGGATTGGATCGCGGCCGACGGCTCGGCCATTCCGGTTTCCTTACGCCACCGTTTACCGCGACGCCGACGATGTCGTGCAAGGCGTGTTCGCGGCAGCCCGCGATATCCGTGAAACCCGTCGGCTGATCCAGGAATTGGAGCAAGCCCACGCCTACGCTCGCGGCCTTATTGAAAGCGGGCTTGACCTGATGGTGACCATCAGCCGCGACGGCGTGGTCATGGACGTCAACCATGCGGCCGAGACCTTGACCGGCGTCGCGCGCGAGCAACTGATCGGAACGCGCTTCGAAGGCTATTTCACCGACACCGATCGCGCCCGTGCCGGAGTGGCCGCCACCTTCGCCAGCGGCCAGGTGCGCGACTACCGCCTCGATCTAGTGACCAGCACCGGCAGGCACGTCCCCGTATCGTTCAACGCCACGCCCTACCGCGGCCCCGACGGCGCCATCCACGGCGTCTTCGCCGTGGCCCGCGATTTGAGCCCAAACTAATTAGCTCGTCGCCAACCGAAGCATCTCTCTCGGAATCTGATCCAACCCGAGGACACGCTCGGCGGCGCCCAACTCGACCGCGGCGCGGGGCATGCCGTAGACCACGCAGCTCGCTTCGTCCTGGGCAACCGTCGCGGCGCCGGCCTGCCTCATTTCGAGTAAGCCCTGCGCGCCATCGGCGCCCATGCCTGTCAGAATGACACCTACGGCATTGGCACCCGCCGCGCGCGACGCCGAGCGGAAGAGCACCTCGACGGCGGGACGCTGCCGGTGCACCATGGGGCCGGTGCTGACCGCGACGTAGTAGCGCGCGCCCGAACGCTTGAGCAGCATGTGAAAGTCGCCAGGCGCAATGAGCGCCACGCCGGGAACCACCGAGTCGCCGTCCACGGCCTCGCGCACTTCCATGGCCGACAGTTGATCCATGCGACCCGCGAACTGCTTGGTGAACATGGCCGGCATGTGCTGGGCGATGACGATACCGGGTGCATCCACGGGCATGCGCGACAGAATGTATTCCAGCGCCACCGTGCCACCGGTGGAGGCGCCGATGGCGATCACCTTGTTGGTCGTGCGCCCGAGCGCGCCGGGCTTCTCGCTGTCGCCCAAGGCCTTGCGCCCGACCTTGGCGTAGGCGGCGATCTTGACCTTCTCGACCAATTCGCTCGCCATGTCGCCCACGGTGAACGCTGCGCCCGGTTTGCACATCACGTCCACCGCGCCGGCCGACAGGGCCTCGAGCGCCAGCTTGCTGCCCTCGGGGGTCAGCGATGAGACGACAATCACCGGCATGGGGAAGTAGTGCATGAGCTTGCGCAGAAAGGTGATGCCATCCATGCGTGGCATTTCCATATCGAGCGTAATCACGTCCGGTTTGCGCTCGACGATGAGGTCGCGTGCGACGAATGGATCGGGCGCCGTGCCCACCACTTGAATCTCGGGATCGGACGAGAGCGCGCCTTGTAGAATCTGGCGCACCACCGCTGAGTCATCGACGATGAGGACTTTGATCATGCGCCGCCCTCGCTGGTCAGCACGAGCGTCAGCGCGACGGCCAGCGCATACCCTTCCTCGGTCAGCAGATTCGCCCGACAGGTCGCCTTGGCCAGGCGCTCGCTCGCCGCCCGCCCGGTCTCGACCGTCGCCACGGGAATACCGATCTGGCAGACCACATCCTTGCCGAACAATTCGACGGCCAGCGCGCCGGCCAGGATGTTGGCCAGCTCGCCCACGGCATCGGCGGCGGCGGCGCGGGCTTCGCCGGTTTCGCTTTCGGTTCCAAGCAGGTTGGCCGCCAGTAGGTCGGCCAGCTTGTCTTGCACGCACACGCATAATTCCCAGGACTCGCCACGCGCCATGGTCAATCGAGCCACAATGGCATTCCCAGTGGCGGGCAAGGGCGCGTGCGTGGGTTCGGCGAAGATAAAGGCCGCATCCGCAAGCAGACCGATCAAGGTATGCGAGAGCGATTCCGAGCTCGGTGCACTAGCCATGGCCAGCCTCCTTGCGTTCGCGCAAAAGATCCCCGATCACCTGCTTGATCTGCTCGGGCCTAAAGGGCTTGCCTAGGTAGGTATGGACGCCGAGACCCAGCAGCTCGTCCATGCGCTTTTCACTTTTTTCCGACGAGATGACGATGACGGGCGTGACCGACATGAAGTCGCGCTTGGCCATCTCCCGCACCATCTCGGCGCCGTTCATGACCGGCATGTTGATGTCCGCCAGCACGATGTCTACCCACGACTTGCTCAGTAGATCGAGTGCCTCTTGGCCGTTGCTGGCTTCGAGGATCTCGCTGACGTCGAGACCCGACATGATGATGGCTCTGCACACCATCCGCCGCGAGACCGCCGAGTCGTCCACCACCAGGATGCGATAGCTCATGCTCCCGTGCCTTTCTTCGGCGCACGACCGAACTGCGACAGACCCTCGATTTCCGGGAGGGCGCGGCTGGCTACGTGTTCCAGGTCGATGTGGCGCAGGCCGAGTCGAGCGATGGCCGCGTTGTCGACCTGCCGTTGCATTCCGCCCACGTCGGCGCCGAATCCCATGGAATGGGACAGACAATCTGCTGCGTGTACGAGATCCACCATCACGTCCCCTCGGTCCTCGTCGACCTCATCCGGAGCGTGGTGGTACGCGATCACCTGCACGACCTCCTGAGGCAGATTCCACACCAATCCCAGCTCGGCGCCGATCTGCGCATGATCGGCGCCCAGGAGCTCTTGTTCGCATGCGATCAGGGACCTGTCCCCGGCTGCCAGCTCCCGGCGCAGGGCTTCGATGCGCTCCGCGAGAAAACTGCTGATCACCAGTTTGCCCACGTCGTGCAGAAGGCCAGCCGTGAAGGTCAGCGTGGGCGTGGCCAACTTGCGCTCCTTGGAAAGTCGTTCGGCGATGATGGCGACGGCCACGGAATGGGTCCAGAACACGCTGGCATCAATGCCATAGCCAGGCAGGGTCTCGGGCACGACGGCATCGACCGCGGCCATGGCACCCAATTCGAAGACGCGGCGAACGCCCAGCAACGTGATGGCCTCGCGCGCGCTGCCGATCCGGCGGGACAATCCAAAATAGGCCGAGTTGGCCATGCGCAGAA
>CAZTTW010000193.1:0-7632 GCA_964616265.1 uncultured Myxococcales bacterium
TCGACATCCCGCTCATGCGCTTGGTCAGCGTGCTCAAGAGCGCGGCCGAGCACTACGGCACCGAGAAGCGCGTGATTTTGCTGCACGGACCGGTTGGCAGCTCGAAATCGACGATTGCGCGCTTGCTCAAGCGCGGTCTCGAAGACTACTCGCGCACGCCGGAAGGCGCTCTGTACACCTTCGACTGGGTCCTTCCCCCCGAGCTAGCGCACATCGCCGGCGGTCAATCGACCTTCCGGTGTCCCATGCACGAAGAGCCCCTTCACATCATTCCCATCGACTGGCGCGAGCGTGCGCTCATCAGCATGGGTGTCAACACACCTGATAGCGAGCGGGTGCGCGTCGACGGCGATTTGGATCCGGCATGCCGCTTGATATTCCGCGAACTCATGACCCACCACAAAGGCGATTGGGCCAAGGTGGCCGAGCACGTACGCGTGCGGCGTCTGGTTCTCTCCGAGCAAGACCGAGTCGGTATCGGAACGTTCCAGCCCAAGGACGAGAAGAATCAGGACTCGACGGAGCTATCGGGCGATATCAACTACCGCAAGATTGCCGAGTTCGGCTCGGACAGCGACCCGCGCGCCTTCAACTTCGATGGCGAATTCAACATCGCCAATCGCGGCGTCATCGAATTCATCGAAGTGCTGAAGCTCGACGTCGCCTTCCTCTACGACCTTCTGGGCGCTTCCCAGGAACACAAGATCAAGCCGAAAAAGTTCGCGCAGACGGATATCGACGAAGTCATCCTCGGCCACACCAACGAAGCCGAGTACAAGAAGCTGCTCTCGAACGAATTCATGGAGGCGCTGCGGGATCGCACCGTCAAGATCGACATCCCGTACATCACGCGCGTTTCGGAAGAGCGCAAGATCTACGAAAAGGACTACAACGCGCAGAAGATCCGCGGCAAGCACATCGCGCCGCACACTCTCGAAACCGCCGCCATGTGGGCCGTACTGACCCGCCTTGAGGATCCGAAGAAGCACCAGCTTTCGCTCGTGCAGAAAATGAAGCTGTACGACGGCAAGACCCTGCCCGGCTTCACGCAAGACAACATCAAAGAGCTGCGCAAAGAAACCAATCGCGAGGGCATGGACGGCATCTCGCCCCGCTACATTCAGGACAAGATTTCGAACGCTCTCGTCAGCGAGCGCGGCGAAGGCTGCGTGAATCCGTTCATGGTCATGAACGAGCTGGAATCCGGGCTGCGCCACCACTCGCTCATCACCAGCGAGGAAGAACGCAAGAACTACACGACGCTGCTCGGGCTGGTGAAGCAGGAGTACGAGGACATCGTGAAGAACGAAGTCCAGCGAGCCATCAGCGCCGACGAAGAAGCCATCGCCAAGCTGTGCGCGAACTACATCGACAATATCAAGGCGTACACCCAGCGCGAAAAGGTCAAGAACCGCTACACCGGCCACTACGAGGAGCCGGACGAGCGGCTCATGCGCTCGATCGAAGAAAAGATCGACATTCCCGAGTCGCGCAAGGACGAGTTCCGCCGCGAGATCATGAATTACATCGGCGCGCTGGCCATCGAAGGCCGCCACTTCGACTTCCGCACCAACGAGCGTCTGCAGAAGGCGCTGGAGCTCAAGCTCTTCGAAGATCAGAAAGACTCGATCAAGCTGACCAGCCTGGTGTCGCAAGTCATCGACAAGGACACGCAGGAGAAGATCGACGTGGTCAAGAACCGCCTGATTCGCAACCACGGCTACTGCGAAATTTGCGCCACCGACGTGCTCAACTTCGTCGCATCGATCTTCGCCCGCGGCGACGCCAAGGAGTAGTCGGCGAGTATTGCGAGCACCCATGGCCTTGCGTATCGACCCTTCGCACAACCGCTTCCGGGACATCGTACGCGGCAAGATCAAACAGAACCTGCGCAAGTACATCTCGAATGGCGAGTGGCTTGGGCGTCAGGGCAAGGACGTCATTTCGATTCCGGTGCCCCAGATCGAAATGCCGCGCTTCCATTTCGGCGACCAGGGCCAAGGCGGCGTGGGTCAGGGACCAGGAAAGGTCGGCGACGCCATCGGCCCGGCCCAGCCGGGAGAAGAAGGACAAGGCAAGGCCGGTTCTGAAAAAGGCAACCACGCCCTCGAAGTCGAGCTGTCGATCGCGGAGCTGGCGGAGATCCTCGGCGAAGAGCTGGAGCTGCCGCGCATCTTGCCCAAGGGCAAGGAGCGGCTCATCACGCAAAAAGACCGCTACGTCGGCATCCGCCGCGTGGGACCGGAGTCGCTGCGCCACTTCAAGCGCACGTTCCGGCAGGCCCTGCGCCGGCAAATCATGATGGGCAACTACGATCCCCAAAAACCGGTCGTGGTACCCACTCGCGAAGACAAGCGCTACCGCTCGTGGCGGACCATTCCCATGCCGCAATCCAACGCGGTGATGATCTTCATCATGGACGTCTCGGGATCCATGGGCGACGAGCAAAAGGAAATCGTGCGCATCGCCTCGTTCTGGATCGATACGTGGCTGCGCTCGCAGTACGACGGCCTCGAATCACGCTTCATCATTCACGATGCGGCCGCCCACACCGTCGATCGCGATACGTTCTTCCGCACGCGCGAGTCGGGCGGCACCATGATCTCCAGCGCCTACAAGTTGTGCGCGAAAATGATCGAGGACGAGTTTCCGCCCTCGGAATGGAACATTTATCCGTTCCAGTTTTCCGACGGCGACAACTGGTCCGCCGACGATACCAGTCTGTGCATGGAGGTACTGCGCAACGACATCCTGCCCAAGGTGAATCTATTCTGCTACGGGCAGGTGGAAAGCCCGTACGGCTCGGGCCAGTTCATCACCGATCTGCGCGCGACGTTCCCCGAGCACCAGGCCGTGGTGACCAGCGAGATCGAGAACAAGGACGACATCGCGGATTCCATCCGATCCTTTCTCGGACGAGGAAAATAGTGCCGCACCACAAGTCGCAACTGCCCCCATCGCTGCTCGAAATCCAGCGCTCCATCGAAGAGCATGCGCGCAGCTACGGTCTCGACTTCTGGGAGACCAGCTTCGAGATCCTCGACTACAAGCGCATGCAGGAGGTCGCGGCGTTCGGCGGATTCCCGGTTCGCTATCCGCACTGGCGCTTCGGCATGGAGTTCGATCACCTGACCAAAGGCCACATTTACGGCCTCTCGCAAATCTACGAGATGGTGATCAACAACAATCCGGCCTACGCGTACTTGCTCGAAGGCAATTCGATGGTCGACCAGAAGATGGTCATGGCGCACGTCCTGGGCCACGTCGACTTCTTCAAGAACAACTACTACTTCTCGAAGACCAGTCGAAAGATGATGGACAGCATGGCGAACCACGCCACGCGCATCCGCCGTCACATCGAGCGCTACGGCCTCGACAAGGTCGAAGGCTTCATCGACATCTGCCTTTCCATCGACAATCTCATCGACCCGATGTCGCCGTTCATCGTGCGGCATGAGACAACCCACAAGGAAGAGAAAGAGCCGCCGCCGGTCGAGGTGCCGCGGTTGCGCGCCAAGTCCTACATGGACAAGTTCATCAATCCGCCGGAGTACATCGACGAGAAGCGGCGCAAGCTGCAAGAAGAGCGCGAAAAGCCGAAGCGCAATCCGCCCGAGCCGGAGCGCGACGTCCTGCTCTTCTTACTGCAAAACGCGCCGCTCGAAAGCTGGGAGCGCGACGTGCTCGAGATTGTGCGCGAGGAAGCCTACTATTTCGCGCCCCAACGCCAGACCAAGATTCTCAACGAAGGCTGGGCCGCGTACTGGCACAGCAAGCTCATGACCGAGAAGATCCTCGATGCCTCCGAGCTCATCGACTACGCCGATCACAACGCCGGCGTGCTCGCAGCAGCGCCCGGACAGTTCAATCCGTACAAGGTCGGCATCAGTCTGCTCCGATACGTCGAGGAACGGTGGAACAAGGGCCGCTTCGGCAAAGAGTGGAACGAGTGCGATGACTACGACACGCGCCGCACGTGGGACAAGCACCTGGGGCTCGGCCGTCAGAAAATTTTCGAGGTGCGCCAGCTCTACAACGACCTCACGTTCATCGACGAGTTCTTCACCGAGGACTTCTGTTACGAGAACCAATTCTTCTCGTTTGCGCGCAATGTGAGCTCGGGCAATTACGAGATCGACGCGCGCGAATTCAAGAAGGTCAAAAACAAGCTGCTCTATCAGCTTACCAATTTCGGCGAGCCGTTCATCGCAGTCGAGGACGCGAACTTCGAAAATCGCGGCGAGCTGTTCTTGCGCCACCGCCACGAAGGCACGGACCTGCACATCGATCACAGCCGCGCCACGATGGCCGCTATCCATCGCATTTGGCGCCGCCCGGTGTGCGTGGCGACCGTGGTAGAGGGCAAGCCTCGCCTCTTGCGTTTCGATGGCAACGAGCACAACGATCGGCCGATGTAGCGCCGGTAGCTTCTTTACCGCTTTGCGATTTGCAGCGCGTGCAGCGGAATGGCGTCGATCCAACCGGCCTTGGAATCGGGAAAGGCGTCGGCGTAGGGCACGTACGGTTTGATGTCCAGGATGGGCGTGCCATCGATCAAGTCGATGCCTTGGACGTGAAGGTTGCAGCCGTCCACGCGCACGAGGCGCACGCACGAAAGGCCGATGGGATTCGGCCGGTCGGGCGAACGCGTGGCAAAGAGACTTCGCCTTTCGCGTGTTCCCCGCGGCGGCCTGACCGTCGGCGCCCAGGTGCCCCCGCGATGAAGCCAGCTCACCACCCAAATGCGTTCAATCCCGGCCAGGTCCTTGAGAGCTTCGGAGGGAATGCGTCCTTCATCGAGTCGCAGAACTGCCTCGGCCTGGGAATCGACCGCTGCCGCTTGTTGGGGCGTACCGAAGCGCCGACCGTAGGGCGACGACACCCAACCGATGGGCTCGCATGAGAACGGTCCCCGCGGGCGATCGCTACCTTCGCTATCGGTCATGCACGAAATGTAACCGTCGCTTGCCGCGCCGCCAATGGCGAAGCCAAGGCTCGCACCGAGCTATTCTTTCGGGGTTTAAGTCACACCCGCCGCGTCGTCAGCCTTCAACTTTTAGTTGATTGTGGTGGAACAACGGTTCTAATCCCCTGTTGTCAGTTGACCTTAACTGTTTGGGGAGGAAGGTTATGGACACGCGCAGACTTGGTACGAGTAATCCCAACGCCCGTTGGTGGTTCGTGTGCACCGCCGCCGTGCTTCTGGCGGGGGTCGGATGTTCGAACGACTCGAGCGGTATCAAGAACGACGCCGCGGCCAAGGGTGGCTCGGACGGTGGCAAGATGGACACGGCGGGTGCGGGTGGCGTTGCTGGCCCCGACGGCGGAAACGGTGGAAGCGGTGGAACGACAGGGAAGGACGCTGCGGCTACGGGCGGAGCCACGACGATCGATGGCGGCACTGCCCCCGGCGCCGGCGGCGTCGCCGGTCACATCGACGGCGGCCCGCAAGCCGGTGGCGCGGGCGGGAGCGGTGGCTCGAACGGAAGTGGTGGAGCAGCAATCGATGGCGGAGGCAAAGACAGTGGCACGGGCGGAGTCATTGATGCGCCAATCGATTCGATGCCCCCAATCGACGGTGCCGTCGACGCTCGCGATGCCGCTCCCGATGGACCGGCACCCACTTGTGGCGTTGCCAACGAAGTGTGCTGTCCGGGCTCGGTCTGCAACAGCGGCGGCTGTTGCGTAGCAACGACCGGCGGTGGTGCCAACTTCCGCTGCGTCGCCGCGGGCACTACCTGCGGCACCGGCGTAGGCACTTGCTCGGCCGGCTCGTGTACAAAGCCGGATGCGGGAAGCTGCGGAGCTGTGGGCGAAGCCTGCTGTGAGCGAACGGGCTCTGGTACGCGCTTCTGCACGGCAGGAAGCGCTACGTGCAATACGACAACTGATCTTTGCGTCGCGTGTGGTGGAGTCGATCAGATCTGCTGCGGCACGGCCGGTCAGGAAACCTGCAGCGCACCGAACACCGAGTGCGCGGGCTTCGGCGCCAACGCAAGATGCACCAAGTGCGGTACGCCAGGCGAAAACTGCTGCACCAACAGCAGCACCGAATGCGTAAGCGGTTCGACATGCGTGGCCGGCCCCGGAACCGACAAGTGCGAAGCGTGCGGCGGCCTCGGCGACCGGTGCTGTGGTGCCGGGCTGCCAAATCAACGCACGTGCGACACCGGGCTCAAGTGCTCACCTCCCGACGGCGGCGGCGGCCCGACGCCCACCAGCAGCTACCGCTGCTACTAACGCATGGGGAGCCGCCGAGCTTCGATTGACCCGACGACGGGTCGCAAAGCTCCGCGACGGCTGGGTCCGGACCAGCTTCGTGGAGCTTTCGTTTTTGTCCGCGCGCGCCCTCACTGGACGGCGTCAGAAGGCTGGTTCAAGATGCGGCCGTGACGAAGGAAGAAGCGCTCAAGGTTCTCGAAGATGCTGAGGTCGTGCCATGCGTTTCCGCGGGCATTGCCGACGCCAAGGAAGTTCTGTCCGCCTGCCTGGCCGAAAACATCCCAGCAATTCTCGATCGCGAGGCCGGGTGCGACCACGGCAAGTCCTGCTCGCCGCGCATCGACCTGTGCGTTCGACCCGACGATGTACCGAGGGTCATGGCCCTCATGCACGCCCGTTGGCAGAGCTTGCTCGACCAAGAAGGCACGCTGGCGGACGAGACCGTCACGTTGGCGGACGGCGAAGAGCCGCCATGTCCGGCCTGCGGAACGAAGAGGCCGCTTCAAGATCTCAACGACGGTGCATGCCCGGAATGCGGGCTGCAGCTTGAATAGGTTCTTGCCCGCCAAGGGCGTACAATAGCCTGCCTATGCCTACCGACGAACTGGCGCCAGGAATGCTCTTGGCTGCACCCAGCTTGCGTGATCCGAATTTCATGCACAGCGTAGTTCTGCTGGCTCGCTCGGGCGACGACGGCGCGCTTGGATGGGTCATCAACGGACGCGAGCTGATGTCGGTGCGCGAGCTCTTGACGTCGTCCGAACTCATCCCCGCCGGCACGCCGATACCGCCGATGCCAGCTTTTGCCTCCGCCGTTCGCCTAGGCGGTCCGGTTGCGCCGTCTGCCGGCTGGCTGGTCTATCGTCGCATGGCCGAGCCGCTGCCGGGCGAGATTACCGTCGGTGGCGAGCTCGGCGTGACCGGCGAGATGGCGGCTTTCAGTGCCGTCATCGAAGGCAAGGGGCCTGCCGATTTTCGTATGCTGCTTGGCTGTGCTGGATGGGCGCCGGGGCAACTCGAGGCCGAGATCGGCTCCGGCGCCTGGCTACCTGCACGAGTCGAGGCCGGATTGGTAATGGACTCGCCCGCGGCCTTCGCCTGGGACGAAGCCTACCATCTGGCCGTAGGAACCGAGCCGGCCGCGTTTTCGCGTCATCGTGGCAAGGCCTAAGGGCTGGACTCGTCAATCGGGAATGGTCACGCGACCGCTTCCCCGGCAGGCCATACACCGGATCTGCCGACCACGCGGCCAGAACGCATCGGTAACCCACATCTTACCCCGACCGGCGCAGACGTAGCAGCGCAAGCGTAAGGTCGGTGGCGGCTTGGTTTCGTAGGGTTCGGGCTCCGGGGTATCGGGTCAAGTGCCGAAAGTTCAGCAAAAGCATCCGAGTCAGCCAGCCGGTGTGT
>CAZTTW010000194.1:0-7631 GCA_964616265.1 uncultured Myxococcales bacterium
CACGTCGCGCACGCGCTTGGCGCACGCCACGACCTCGTCCCACGCCACGTTCGGTCCCGGATCCAAATCGAAGACGACCTGATCGGGACGTTCCAAGTCACGCGTGCGCGCGTTCCACGTATGAATTTCGAGCACACTCATTTGCGCCAAGGCGACGAGTCCGCGCACGTCGTCGACGATCATGGACACGCCGGCGCCGGTGCCGCTCTTGATATCGAATTTCCTCAGCTCGGCGGGCGCCCAGTCGCCCGCATGGCGTACGAAGAAGCGCTGGCCCGTCATGCCTTCCGGCGCGCGCACGAGCGTGAGCGGACGATCCGTCAAATAGGGAAGCATCCGTTCGGATACGCGTTCGTAGAATTGCGCGAGCGCCAGCTTGGTGATGCCGACGTCGGGATAGAGCATGCGCTCGGGGTGGGTCAGCTTGACGCCGGTCAAGCGCAGCTCGCCGCGGCCGTTCGCTTGCAGTTTGATGGCTGGCGTGACGGCGGACGCGGCGTCTTTCGGACAACGAACGAAGCGCCACGCGTTCGCCGCTGGCGGATAGGTGCTGCTGATCTTTTTCGAGACGACGCCCGGTACGCCGAGGCTGCAGGCGTGCTCGAAGGTCTCGGAGCCGCGGCCGAGCACGTGATCGGCGTAGCGGAGCTTTCGCGCCATGATGGGACTCTTGTGGCTGGCCTGCGAAACCAACTCGGCGAGCAGGGTCTTGCGTTCGATCAGCGGAACTTTGCGCAAATCGTAGTCGTCGAGGTAGAGAAGGTCGATCGCGTACAGCGTGTTGGCCTGCCGATCGGATCGTCCTCTTGCCGTGCGTCCGTCGGAATCGAGCGTGGTGGCGATGGCGTCGACACTGGCGTGAGTCGCCGGCAAGGCGAGCGCCGCAGGCAACAGCTGCTCCAGCGCTTGCGTGCGCGGTTGATGGTCGGCGCTCCACAGCTCGGCGTGGCCATTGTCGATGCGCACGAGAACACGCTCGCCGACAATTTCAATTTCGTGCAGCCACTGGTCGCCGTCCGGCACCTTGCGGGCAATCGTCGTGCGTGCCGGAGCAATCGCAACCCAGGCCGGCATGGCGGCCTTGCGTACTCCCGTCAGCTTGCTGGCGTCGGGACGATCGCGATCCGAATGCCAAACGCGATCGGCGTCGGCAGCAATCGCTTCCATTGCGCGCCCGCTGGCCACACTCTCGGGACGGGCCTCGGTCACGCTCCATTCCCGTTCAGCGCGGGCGTGCTCGTCGCGGTCTTTCACCAGCAGCCAGTTCCGGTCGTCCTCGCCCCGGCGTGGCTTCATCCGAATCAGCGCCCATCGTCCGCGCAGTTTTTCGCCGACCAGGTCGAACTTAAGGTGTCCTTTTGCCAAAGACGTCTTGGCATCGCCGACGGGCTGCCAAGTTCCGCGATCCCAAAGCAGAACGGTGCCGCCACCGTACTGTCCGGCCGGAATGATGCCCTCGAAATCGCCGTAGTCGATGGGGTGGTCTTCGACGGCGACGGCCAAACGTTTCGCTGCCGGATCGAAACACGGGCCTTTGGGCACGGACCAGCTCTTCAGCACGCCGTCCAGCTCCAAGCGAAAATCGTAGTGCAAGCGGCGCGCGGCGTGTTTTTGCACGACGAAGCTTTGGCCGGTTGCCGTCGCGCCGACGCGGGCCGGAGGCTCGGCGGTGAGCTCGAAATTGCGCTTTCGCTGGTACTCTTCTAGGGCCATGGAGCGTGCCTTCGCTTCCTCTGTATGTCAGAAAGCATGACGTGGACATCTGGGTCGGAACAAGCGGGTTCAGTTACCCTGAATGGCGCGGCAGCTTCTATCCGGAAAAGATGCCGACCGCGAAGATGCTGCCCTATTACGCCGAACGCTTGCGGACGGTGGAGATCAACAACACCTTCTATCGCATGCCGAAGGCTGACATGCTGGCTGCCTGGGCGCAGACGACGCCGGCGGCGTTTCGATTTGCTCCCAAGGCTCCGCAGCAGATCACGCACAAGCAGAAACTCGTGGGCTCGGCGGAGGCCGTCGACTACTTCGTCCGCGCGCTGGCGGCTTTTGGCGACAAGCTTGGTCCGGTTTTGTTTCAGCTCCCGCCGTTCTTGCGCCAAGATCTTCCGCGGCTCGTGGACTTTCTTGCGCTTCTTCCCAAGACGCTGCGGGCGGCATTCGAATTCCGGCATGCGTCGTGGTTCGATGATGCCGTGTACGAGGCGTTGCGTTCGCACGGCGCTGGCCTATGCATTGCCGAGGCCGAAGATCTGGCGACGCCGCTGGTACCGACGGCATCGTGGGGCTATCTGCGCCTGCGCCGCACGGATTATGACGATGCAGCGCTGGCTGCGTGGGCGAAAAAGGTCGAGGCGCTCGCCGGTACGTGGTCGGAAGCGTTCGTCTACTTCAAGCACGAAGAAGCGGGCATTGGCCCCAAGCTCGCGGCCGCGTTCATGGCTGCCCTCGGAAGGCCGGCTTAGATGGCTCCACGGTAGAAAGGTTGCGAAAAGAGGACTGGAGTCAGGATATTTTCTTTGCCGCGTTCCGCTGGCGTGCTTCGCCGCCACGCTTTAGACTTTTCACGTGGCGCGCGCACTATCTACCGGAACTATCTCCTTCGGACTGGTCTCCATTCCGGTCAAGCTCTATTCGGCGACACAGGCTTCGGCCGGGGTGTCGTTTCACTTGCTGCACGCCAAGTGTGGCACGCGGCTCAAGCAGCAATACGTTTGCCCCTTGGACAGCGAGATCGTTCCTCGCGATCAGATGATCAAGGGCTACGAGTTCGCCAAGGAGCAATACGTGACCTTCACGCCCGAGGAGCTGAAGGCGCTGGAAGAGAAGGCCACGCAGGCCATCGACATCGCCCACTTCATTCCTCGCGAGCGTGTGGATCCGGTTTATTACGACAAGGCCTATTACTTGGGGCCCGACAAGGGCGGCGAGAAGGCCTATCGACTTTTGGCGACGGTGATGCAGGAAACCGATCGCGCGGCGGTGGCTCGTTACGCGGCCCGCGGCAAGCAATACATCGTCATGCTGCGCGCGTCCGATGCTGCTCAAGGAGGCGTGGGCATCGTCATGCAGACGCTGCTCTACGCCGACGAGGTGCGGCCGTTTTCCGAGGTGCCCATTCCCGAGGCGGAGGTGCGCGAGCGCGAGGTCGAGCTGGCCAAGCAGCTGGTCGACCAAATCGCCGCCGAGACGTTCAATCCGAACGAGTACGAGGACGACGTTCGCAAGCGCGTTCAGGCCGATATCGATCGCAAGATCGCCGGTAAGGAAATCGCGGTTTCGCCCGAGCCTGCGGAGACTGGCCGCGTGATCGATCTGATGGAAGCGCTCAAAGCGAGCCTGGGTGGCAAGCGGCCGAGCCGAGTTGCTGAAGATCAGCAAGCGGAGGCCAAGGCGCCCGCGCCGATGGAGCGCAAGCCCGCGCGCGCCGCCAGCTCGACAGGAGAGGCTGCAGCGAGCAGCAAGACCGAGCATCGTCGCCGCAGCAAACGCGCCAGCTGAGACGCGTCGGTCCGCCTGTTCTCTGGCATCAGCCGGAGACGCAGTTTTTTGGCAGTCGGCGTGGCGGGGTTACAATGCCTCCGCAAACCAGTGAACGATCATGAGCGACGGTGCGGCGCAAGCGTTTGAATTCGGCGGTGGGGACACGAAGATCGAGACCGAGGCCTCGGATCTCATCGGTACGACGCTCGAAGGTGCCTACCGAATCACCCGGCTGATCGCCGAGGGCGGCATGAGCGCCGTGTACGAAGCGGTTCAGTTGCGGCTCAACCAGCGCCTGGCCGTGAAGGTGATGGCGCGCGAGCTTTCATCCAATCGCGAAGCCCTGACCCGATTTCACCGCGAGGCCGAGACGACCTCGCGCTTGCGACATCCCCATCTTGTGACGGTCGTGGACTTCGGCACGGCTCCCGGCGGCCAGCCCTACATGGTGATGGAGTACCTCGAAGGCACCGACCTCGACCATCGCATCCGGCAAGTGGGTAAGCTGCCGCTGGCGACGGCCGTGCACATCGCCAAGCAGGTGGCCTCGGCCTTGGCCGCCGCGCACGATCAGGGCGTCGTCCATCGCGACCTCAAGCCGGCCAACGTCTTTCTGGTCGAGCTGCCCGGCGAGCCGGATTTCGCGAAGGTCCTCGACTTCGGCATCTCCAAGGTGCGCGCCGCGAACACGCAGCTGACGAAGGCGTCCTCGATCATCGGCACGCCCAACTATATGTCGCCCGAGCAGGCAACCGGCATGCTCGACGAAATCGACCATCGCACCGACCAGTGGTCGCTCGCGTGCATCGTGTGGGAAATGCTCGCCGGACGTCCGCCCTTCGCCAGCGACGATATGTCGGCCGTTTTCTATCAAGTCATCCACCTCGAGCCGCAGCCTCTTCGCAAGCAAGCACCTGACTTGCCAGCCGCGGTGGAAGCTGTTCTGCGCCGGGCACTGTCGAAGGACATGGCCGATCGGTTCGCATCGATTCGCGATTTCGCCGCCGCCTTGGCCAGCGAGGCCAGCGCGCCGTCCTCCGATGTGGAAGATGCGACAGCGACAGGCGACGTTCGGATGGAGCGACGTCGCACACGGGTCGAACGCCGCACTTCGACGATAGCGCCGGGTATTGTCCCTGCTCGTACCGATGAAGGCCACTCTGGCAAGGACGAAACGCAAACCGCATTTCGGAGGATCGTAAAATCGAGATACGCCGCCGCTGCGCTGCTGGCCGCCGTCGGCATCGTGGGGCTGCTATCGTTGCGCTCGCCGGCTCACCCGAAAGCCGCGCCTCCAACGGTGACGTCGGCAACGGTCATGCCCGCACCGACGGTGATTCGACCGACCGTCACCGTGCCGGCCCCCGTGCCAGCGGCCGCACAGGTCGCGACGCCGGTCACGCCGGTACCCTCGGTGGAGACGTCCGCTCCTCTGCCGACGGCGTCGAAGTCTGCAGGTCGCGACGGAGCAACCGCAAAAGCAGTGGCCCGGGGCGGCAAGGCCAAAATGGCCGAACGCGAAGCGCTCGCCACCGCGGATCCGTTCGAGAGCCGTCGTCGACCGAGCAAGCACCCGTCCCCCAAGACGGGTCGCGGCGGCAGCGACTTCGTGGATCCCTTCGCGCCACCCAAGAGTGCGCGCTCCGATTCCGGCGACCCCTTCGGTCCGTAACGGACTGACGAGAAGCGACTCGCACCCAGGTGTGCCGTGAACGGGCTCCGCAGCCGAGAAGGAATATTTATCTACATATAATTAGTAATCTATGATACCAATTATATTGAGGTATAAACTATGGAAAGAGCTTCACTTCGACTTTCGTTGGCTTTCTTGGTCCTGTCGGTGGCGGCGTGCACGAATTCTTCATCGCCGGCATCCGACGGTGGCAGGACTGCCGGCCCAGACGGGGTGGACGCGACTTCGTTGAGCAACCCACTCCGAGACGATGCTAGCCAACCCGGCACGAGCGCCCAGCTCGACCTTGGTCCGGCAGCGCCTCTTCCCGACGCAGTAGCCTCTTCCCTCGAGGACACACCCGGTGACACCCTGCTTGTTCCAAGCGGAGACGCCGCCGCCCCGATCCCAACCGCGAATTTCGACGGTGGCCCGTCGGGAACCAGCTCCTTCGATACGGGTTCTCTCGAGACACCCGCTGGGATCGTTTCCGACGATGCGAAATCCGTTGCCGGAGGCGATGCTAGCCCCGACGCCCTCCGAACCTCGGATGCATCGCCCTGGGGCAGCGAGCCTCCGGTCGACACGGGCGCGGTTGACACGGGCGCCGCGCTTCCATCGTCGCCCGATGCATCGCCCGCTCCATCCGATGCCGGCTCCGCGGTCGAGCCTGGCGTGGTCACGGGAACGCTGACGGGGCTTCCCGCCGGGGTGATGGCGACGGTGATGTTGGGCAACGACGGCTTCATGGCTTCCCAGAAGGTCGCTGGCGGCGGGACGTTCCGCTTTGCTCAAGTTCCCGAAGGCACCTACTTCCTCAAAGTGCAAGCGCCGGGTTACGACGCGGGCCCGGCCCGTGAGGTGGCCGTGGCGCAGGCGGCGCTGAAAATGAAGATGCTGAAAATGAAGATAATGATGGGCGGTGAGCCGGTGGACGCGGAGGCCGCCTCTGCTCCGCTGGACTTCACGCTTTCGCCTTTACCGACCAATCAATTCAAGTACCACTGGCAGGAAGACGTCAGTCGCGGTGGCTACGAAGTCTCGGCGCACGTCGTGCAGCCGCCGCAGGTCACCTTCTTGGACCAGCCCGTCGCCGTTCCCGAGCTTGCGGCGGCCGACACCCTGAGCGCTCAGTACGCCGTCGTACTCAGCGACGAGGATCAGGCGTGGAACTCTGAATTCACCTACCGCTTGCTCGAGACCATGCGCAGCGTGCCGCAGCCCGTGCGCAAGAACGCCGGTGAGCAAACCCTGAAATCGTCGAAGTGGATACTCACGAACCGACATATCGCGGGCGACATCGAGTTGACCTACGCGGCCGACGGAACCACGGTGACTATCTCCGCCGACGCCTTCGTCTACGCCTCCCCCCGTATGGTGATGGTCGACGGTCAACGGGGGCGGTTCTTCTCGAAAAGACTGCACCACGCGCTGGTCCGCTACGCGACCAACGGCGGCTCCGACATCACGGCGGTCGAGAAAATCCTGACCGAGCGATTCGGCTGCACGACCGTCGTTCCGGATTACACCGCGCTCACGGCGCCAACGACCCGCGAGGACGCCGGTCGATTCATGGCGTTTCATCCCGACGAGCTGCTGCAGATCATGGACATGTTCGAAGAGATGCCCGATGGCTTCCACTCGATCGTGGGGCTCAAGTATCTCGTCCGGCGCGGCGCCGGCTTGGTGCATCCGATGTACCCGAGCGTGCCGGCCGTAGCCTGGGCCTTGCCCGATCTCTTCCCGAACGGCAGCTACATCGAATTCATGGACTCCGCATTCACGGCGAATCCAGACGACACCCACCGGCTGATTCTTCACGAAAAGGCGCACTTTCTGTGGGGCTACGTCTTTTCGAAGCAACTGCGCGACGATTGGACGACGCTCGGCGGTTGGTATCCCGATTCCACCGATCCCGATGGCTGGTCCACCACCAAGACCACGGAATTCGTCAGCGCCTATGCGCACAAGAAGAACCCCAACGAAGACATGGCCGAATCCATCGCCTATTTCGTGCTCGACCCCGCGGCCTTGCAGTCGCGGGCCATCGAAAAGTACGAATTCATTCGCGACCGAATCATGCAGGGCTCGCGCTACATCTCGCGCATCCAGCAGGATCTGACCTTCGAGGTGCTCGACCTTTACCCGGACTACGAATATCCGGGAAAAATCCAGCGCCTCGACATCACCGTCGACGGCGCACCCGAGGCCGACAAGGTGGCGACCATCGAGATCGAGCTTCTGACCGCCGATCGGGTGTTCGCCGGCGCATCGAATGCGTACCTGCGCATGTTCAGCTCGATCAACACCTATCAAGAGCTGTACCTTTACCCGGTGGACGCCACCGGCGCCGTCTTGCGCGGGCAGCTCACCATCAGCAAATACGCCAAGTCTGGCTATTGGGTCACCGACGAGATAGTCGTGACCGACAACATCGGGAACCAGCGTATGGAAGGCGTGCACGACTACGGCTGGA
>CAZTTW010000195.1:0-7587 GCA_964616265.1 uncultured Myxococcales bacterium
GAGCGACGGCAGGGGCGCTCGACGTCTTTGAGCGTGCTCCACAAATCGAAGCAACGCTTACACATGTGCGACGGTGCCTTGGGCGGCGCCTTGTCCGCCACGCAGGCATCCAGCTGATCGAAGCGCGACCAGGACCAGGTATTTTTGCAACCGGAAGTGCGGCAACGAATGTCGCGGTCGGAAAGCTTGCCGAAGCTGGCGCGACAGGAGTCGCACATGCGGCGAGGCGGCTCGTTGGGCTTGCCCGCGGCGAAGGCCTGAATTTGCTCGTCGGCTTTCCAGGTCCACTTGCGTGTGCAGCCGTTGATGCCGCAGCTGACTTCGCGATCGTGAATTCGGCGCGACACCTGCGAGCACGGCTCGCACATCACTCCGGTGATCGTCACCGCGCCGGGCTTGGTCGGCTCGGCGGCAGCTTCGGGTTGGCCGTGAGCGATGAGTTGCTGCTGGCGAGTGAGCACAGCTGTGCGCGTGCAGCCAGGGACGGTGCAAGCGATTTCCTTGTCCTCCAGGCTGTCGAGCAGGGACTTGCACTCGGCACACAGTTGCTTGGGCGCGGGGCGCTCGGCGGCAAATGCTTCGAGTTGCGCCGTCGCTGTCCAGGTCCAGGTTCCGGTGCATCCGGGCCGATCGCACTTGCGCTCGGTATCGTGCAAGCGCCGAGATTTCTCCCGGCACGGTTCGCACATGCCCGCAGTGGCGGCGTCGCCTTCGTCCGCGCCTCCGAGGCCGAATGCTTTGCTAGAAAGTTGGATCCAAGTGCGCGTGCATCCAGGCACGCGGCAAGGCAGAGACTTGGCGCCCAACCGGTCTGCGAGTGTGAATTTTCCGGCAGCCATACGAAGTTTCGTATCGTGGCAACAACCCTTGCACAAGGCAAGCAGCAATTCAGGTTCCAGCAGCGATTGGTGCGCCGCGCGCAAAATCGATGTTTCCGGTTGACGTACTGAGCTTGCTCTCTATTCTTGGGCGCTCGCCATGCAGCTCACCATTGAAGACATTTCCCCGGTTGAAAAACGAGTCGACTTCGAAGTTCCCTGGCCGGAGGTCGCGGCCAAGCTCGACAAGGCTTACGACAAGCTTCGTCGCGAGGTTCGCCTCAAGGGGTTCCGGCCCGGCAAAGTGCCGCGTCAGGTAGTCGAGAAGCTGTACAAGGCGCGGGTCGAAGACGATGTCTCGCGCGAGGTGGTCGAGATGGCCATCGTGCAAGCGGTCCAGGAAAAGCAGATTGCGCCGATCGCGCCACCGTCGGTGGAAAAGCTGGAGATGAAGATCGGCGAGCCGCTCAAGTTTTCGGCGCGGGTCGAGATTCGTTCGCAGGTTACGCCGAAGGACTACTCGGGCGTCAAAGTGTCGCGTCGTCCGGCCAAAGTCACCGACGAGCAAGTCGAAAAGGCCCTCGAGGGATATCAGCGTCGGTTTACCGAATTCAAGCCGGTCGAAGATCGCAAGGTCACGGCCGCCGACGACGTTCTGACGGCCGAAGTGCATGGCAAGGTTGCGGACAACAAGATCAAGACTCGTACCGTCACCGTGGATCTCGCCGACGAGAACGCGGGTGGCGTTCCGGGCTTGGCCGAGCGGCTGCGTGGCGTCCCAATCGACGGCCAAGGCCTGGAAATCAAGTACCAGGTGCCCGCCGATTCTCCGGTTAAGAGCTTGGCCGGCAAGGACATCAGCCTGCGCGTGACGATTAAGGAAGTGCGCAGCCGCAAGGTGCCGGCGCTCGACGATGAGCTGGCCAAAGACAGCGGCGAAGCGGATACGCTGGCGGACCTGCGTACCAAGGTGCGCGAGAAGCTCGTGGAAGGCGAAAATCAGCGCATCAAGCGCGAGATGTCCGTGGCGCTGACCAAGGAGATCGTCAAAGCCAATCCGTTCGACGTGGCGCCGTCGCTGGTCGACCGCTACGCCGAGGACATCGTGATGCGCACGCGCTCGCAGCTCATGATGATGGGCATCGACGTCGAGGCGGGCGGCTTCAACGAGACCGAAATGCTCAAGGAAGTCCGTCCAGAGGCCGAAGCAGAGGCCAAGGCGAGCATCTTGGTCCACGCAATCGGCGAACGCGAAGGCATCGAGGCGACGGAAGGCGACGTGCAAAAGCGCATCGCCGAGATCGCCGCGGCTCGTGGTGAAAGCACCAAAAAACTGCGCGCCGACCTTGAGCACAGCGGCCGGATCAACGGCGTGAAGTCGCAGATCGTCTACGAGAAGACGGTTGATCTGTTGCTGACCCAGGCTAAGATCGTCGACGAAGATCCGGAAAGCCTGATCATCACACCCGATCAGGCGAGCCAAGGCAAGAAAGAGCGGTTGGTCGTCACGCCCGAGGAGGCTGCGTCCGAGGCAGCCAAACACGGGAAAAGGAAATAGCGTCCATGCGAGAGTCGAACGAAGCGAACTCCATCGTCAGCAACTTCATCATCCCGACGGTGATTGAGCAGACCCACCGGGGCGAGCGCGGTTGGGACATTTTCTCGCGCTTGCTCAAGGATCGCATCGTGTTCATGGGCACGGCGGTGGACGACCAGATGGCGAACATCATCATCGCCCAGCTGCTGTTCTTGGAGAGCGAGGATCCCGACAAGGACATCATGCTCTACATCAACTCGCCGGGCGGCTTGGTGACGGCGGGCATGGCGATCTACGATACGATGCAGTACATCCGCCCCGACGTGGCCACGTTCTGCATGGGCCAGGCGGCGTCGATGGGTGCGTTCCTCCTCGCAGCCGGCGCGAAGGGCAAACGCTATGCGCTTCCGCACGCGCGCATCCTCATTCACCAGCCACTCGGCGGTTTTTCGGGGCAGGCGACCGACGTAGACATCCACGCCCGCGAGATCCTGCGCACTCGTGACAGCTTGAACCAGCTCTTGGTCAAGCACACCGGACAGCCCATCGAGCGCATCAAGAACGACACTGAGCGCGACTACTTCATGAGCGCGACCGAGGCCAAGGATTACGGCATCGTCGACGACGTCTTCGTGGGCAAGGCGCACGGCAAAGAAAAAGAGAAAGAGAAGTAGGGAAGAAACTCGCCGACCTCGCGGTGGCGACGGGGCTGGGGTGATGCTAGTTTAAGACTCGTGTCACCCGCCAGGCGCGAAGATCAAACCAGCCTTTCCTGCTCGTTCTGCGGCAAGGGCCAAAAAGAGGTCAAGAAGCTCATCGCAGGACCGACCGTCTACATCTGCGACGAGTGCATCGGCCTGTGCAACGACATCATCGCCGAGGAAATCGAGAAGGACGGCGAGAATTTCGGTCTGGCGGCGGTGCCCAAGCCCGCTGACATCAAGACGATTCTCGACGACTACGTCATCGGGCAAGACCGCGCCAAGAAGATTCTCTCGGTCGCCATTCACAACCACTACAAGCGCATCGACGCCAAAGTGGGCGCCGACGACGTCGAGCTGGGCAAGTCCAACATCTTGCTGCTCGGGCCGACGGGCTCGGGCAAGACGCTGCTCGCGCAGACGCTGGCCAAGATCCTCAACGTTCCTTTCGCCATCGCCGACGCCACCAACCTGACGGAGGCGGGCTACGTCGGCGAAGACGTCGAGAACATCATCGTCAGCCTGCTGCAAAACGCCGACCACGACATCGAGAAAGCCGAGCGCGGCATCGTCTACATCGACGAGATCGACAAGATCGCGCGCAAGGGTGAGAACCCGTCGATTACGCGTGACGTTTCGGGTGAAGGCGTGCAGCAGGCGCTGCTCAAGATCCTCGAAGGCACGGTCTGCAACGTGCCACCCAAAGGCGGCCGCAAGCACCCGCAGCAGGAATTTCTGCAGGTGGATACGACGCACATCTTGTTCATCTGCGGCGGCGCCTTCGTCGGGCTCGAAGACATCATCGAGCAACGCATCGGCCAGAAGCAGATCGGTTTCGGCGCCAAAGTTCAGTCGCGCAAGGAGCGCCGGGTCTGGGAGCTGCTGCGCGACGTGCAGCCCGAAGATCTGCTCAAGTACGGCATGATTCCCGAGTTCGTCGGCCGCATGCCGGTCATTGCCCCCTTGCACGAGCTCGACGAGGCCAGCCTCATCGACATCCTCACCAAGCCGAAAAACGCGCTGACGCGGCAGTATCAGCGCCTGTTCGACATGGACGGCGTGAAGCTGCGATTCACCAAGGGCGCCTTGTCCGCGGTGGCGCAGGACGCGCAGAAGCACAAGGCCGGTGCGCGCGGCCTACGCGCCATTCTCGAGCAAACCATGCTCGAAATGATGTTCGACATTCCGACCGCCCAGCCGCCCATCAAGGAAGTGGTCATCAGCGAAGAGACCATCCAGAACGGCGCTCAGCCGCTCTTGCTCTACCAGAAGAACGGCGCAGGCGCTGCGGGAGGCGAGAAGGCGTCGTGAGCCGCCAGCTGCGCAGGCGACTGTTCTGGTTGTCTGCGTTGCTGCTGTTTATCGCGGCCTACTTCATCATGGCCCCGGACGCGCCCAACTTGCCGCTTTCACCGGAACAAAGCGAGACCGTTGGGCGAACCGCGTATTAGCGGGGTAGCGCAGAGGGCACGGCGACGGGAGCCACGGCGCCAAGGCGGCTGCCTTGCTGGCGGATTGGGCAGCAATGACGGCGCGCGGGTGGCGCGCTGCCGGCTGACGTGTCCCAAACCATGCAAAAATTGGCTGTCTCGATCGCGCATTGATACGATCCGGCGCATTGCCAGTCGCCCCGTCGGCGGTTGGAAAGGAATACCGTGGCTGATTATCGCGACGCCGAAAACAAACTTAAGCGTGTGCCGCTCCTGCCGTTGCGGGACATCGTGATCTTTCCGCATATGGTGGTTCCACTTTTCGTGGGGCGGGAGAAATCGTTGGGGGCGCTGGGCGAGGCGACCGCGCACGGCGAGAACCAGGAGATTTTTCTTTCGGCCCAGCGTGGGCCGGAAATCACCGAGCCCACGCCCGATGACATTTTCCCCGTCGGTACGCTGGCCAGCTTGATTCAAGTGCTGCACTTGCCGGACGGGACCGTGAAAGTTCTGGTCGAGGGCAAGCAACGCGGCACCATCCGCCACTTCGACGAAAGCGAAGGCTTTTTCGCCGTCGAAGTGGAACCGCTCAAGGAGACCGACGAGCGTTCGGCGGAAATGACGGCAGCGGTGCGTGGTTTGCTCGCGGCGTTCGAAAGCTTCATCAAGCTGAGCAAGGGCCTGGCGCCTGAGCTCATCGAATCGGTCCACACCATCGAGTCGCCCGGCGAGCTGGCGGATACCGTGGCCGCCCAGCTCCAGCTCAAGCTGGCAGCGAAGCAGGCGCTCTTGGAAATGACGAGCCCGCTGGAACGGCTGCTGCGCCTGACCGAGCTTCTGCGCGGAGAAATCGAGGTCCTTCAAGCCGAGCGCAAGTTGCGCGGCCGACCCCGGCACAAGCGGCGCGAGGAAACGCTGGCGAGCGACCCGACGCTGGGCTCGCCCAAGGAGCCACCATCGGATCGCGATGAGCTGAGGAGCGAGCTGGCCGAGCTGGAGGAGAAGGTCGCGCAGGTCAAGCTGCCGGCCGAGGCGCTGGCGCGCGTGCGCAAGGAAATGAAGAAGCTGCGCATGATGGCGCCCATGTCGGCGGAGGCGGCGGTGGTGCGCGGCTACATCGACTGGATTTTGGCGTTGCCGTGGGGCGTGCGCACCGAAGACCGCCTGGACGTCGCCGAGGCCGAGCGCGTGCTCGACCACGACCACTTCGGCTTGCACAAGGTCAAGGAGCGCATCCTCGAATACCTGGCCGTGCAGGCGCTGGTACAAAAGCAGAAGGGACCCATCTTGTGTCTGGTCGGTCCGCCCGGCGTCGGCAAGACGTCGCTCGCGCGCTCCATTGCGACGGCGACCGGTCGGGCCTTCGTGCGCTTGGCCCTGGGCGGCGTGCGCGACGAGGCCGAGATTCGCGGCCACCGGCGCACGTACATCGGCGCTCTGCCGGGCAAGATCATTCAGTCGCTCAAGAAGGCCGGCAGCACCAACCCGGTGTTCCTGCTCGACGAGGTGGACAAGATGTCGGCAGATTTCCGCGGCGACCCGGCGGCGGCCCTGCTCGAGGTCCTCGACCCCGAACAGAACAATGCTTTCAACGACCACTACCTCGATCTCGATTACGATCTATCCGACGTCATGTTCATCACGACGGCGAACTACATGCAGGGTATTCCGGTGCCGCTGCAGGATCGCATGGAGATCGTCCAGATTCCGGGCTACACGGAGTTCGAAAAGCTGGCGATTGCGTCGCAATACCTTTTGCCCAAGCAGCAGCGCGAGCACGGGCTCGGGGACCTCGACATCGGCGTGCCCGAGGAGGCCTTGCGCGTGCTCGTCGACGGCTACACCAAGGAAGCAGGGGTGCGCAGCCTCGAACGTGAGATCGCGGCTATCTGCCGCAAGATCGCGCGCGAGTACTTAGCCGACCGGACGAACCGGTCGTTCAAGGTCACGCCCAAGCGTCTCGTGAAATATCTCGGACCGCAGCGGTTCCGCGTGGGACAGCAGCAAAGCAGCGACGAGGTCGGCGTGACGAATGGTCTCGCGGTGACCTCGCATGGTGGCGATTTGCTCGTGACCGAGGTTTCTATCGTCGCCGGAAAAGGCAAGTTGGTGCTGACCGGCCAGCTCGGCGACGTCATGCAGGAATCGGCGCAGGCGGCCATCAGCTACATTCGCTCGCGTGCGCCTTCGCTCGGCATCGATCGCGACTTCTACTCGCGCGCCGATATTCACGTTCACTTGCCCGAAGGCGCGATTCCCAAGGACGGCCCCTCGGCGGGCATCACCATTTGCACAGGGATGGTTTCCGCCCTCCTGCGCACGAAAGTTCGGCGGGACGTCGCCATGACGGGCGAGATCACGCTGCGCGGACGCGTCCTGCCCATCGGGGGGCTCAAGGAAAAGATCTTGGCTGCGCACCGAGGTGGGATCTCGACAGTGATCTTTCCCAAGGAGAACGCCAAAGATCTGCGCGACATTCCCAAGCGGGTGCTCAAGAGCCTGCGCTTGGTGCCGGTTTCTCACATGGACGACGTTTTGCGAACCGCGCTTGCCGTCGAGGATCCGAGCGAATTCTTGAAGGAGCCATCCGTGGCCGTCGACTGGCGCGTAGCCATCGAACGTCGAGGCAACGAGCGGCGCGGTTCCGATTCCCGCCTGCCGGTGGCCAGTGCTACTCCACCCGCGGCATCCGAGGCGCCGGTCTCGGCTAGGGATCGCCGGGCATCGTCAACTGAGGCGGGCACGACTCGGGCAAATGATGTAAAAACAGCCGGCCTGGAGGAGTGGCCGAGTGGTCGAAGGCGACGGTCTTGAAAACCGTAGTGCCCCAAAGGCACCAAGGGTTCGAATCCCTTCTCCTCCTCTGCCTCCTCAACCGTGAAGTCAGGCCTTGAGATCCGACGCAATCTCAAGTAGTACCAAGCATCTCGTTTGGAGAGGTGGCCGAGAGGCCGAAGGCGGCGGTTTGCTAAACCGTTATACGGGCTAAAACCTGTATCGGGAGTTCGAATCTCCCCCTCTCCGCAATTTTCCTTTGTCCGGCGCATGGCGCGTCGTCTCTGCTCGAACACCTGGAATCGACATGGCGAATCGAACTTTGG
>CAZTTW010000196.1:0-3671 GCA_964616265.1 uncultured Myxococcales bacterium
CTCCTTGGTCGCTTAGTCGAGGATGGCGAGGACATCGTCCTCGCGGAGGATCAGGTGCTCGACGCCGTCGATCTTGATCTCGTTGCCCGAGTACTTCGAAAACAGAACTTTGTCGCCTGCTTTGACGTCCAGCTTGCGCACCGATCCGTCTTCTTGAACTTTGCCGTTACCGACGGCAACGACCAGGCCCTTCTGGGGCTTTTCTTTGGCGGTGTCGGGAATGAAGAGGCCGCCTGCAGTCTTGGTTTCTTCCTCGACGCGCTTGACGAGCATTCGATCATAGAGGGGTCGTACTTTCATGGTTTCCTTTTCTCCTTGATTGCAAAGACTCCGTCCGGTCGTGCGCCGGGCGGTTCTGCTTGGCGCGAGGACGGCGGCGGCGGTGTTTGTCAGGCCGCTGCCTTGGCGCCCTTCTTACCTGATCCGTTGCCTGATCCCTTGCCGCCGCCGTCGGTTGGGCTCGACGGCGTGGTAGGCGTCGTGCTCGTCCCGCCGCTTGAGCTTCCGCTTGAGCTTGAGGATGACTCGCCAGAGCCGCTCGACGGTTTCGAGCTGGAATAGAGGTCGCTGTACCAGCCGCCACCCTTGAGTTGGAACGAGGTGTGGCTGATCAACTTCTCAACCTTGGGCGCCGTGCACTTGGGACAAACCTTGATGGGTTCGTCGGCCATTTTTTGCCACTCTTCGAAGCGATGTCCGCATGCTTGGCATTCGTATTCGTAAATTGGCATGGCGTGCTCAGCGTCTTGGGTTTTCCGTTCGCGACATAGATCTAGGCACAGCGAAGGTTAAGCACGCTTTGGGCTCTGTCAAGCAACCGACGAGAGTGCCAAGAAAGTCGTAAAAACTTTTGTAATTTTAAGCTGTTACAGTCGCCATGTCGGCGGTGCATGTGTTGCGCGCAACGTCGGCAAAATGAATGCCTTCACGAAGTGCCATTCGGGAAAGCGGCGCTCGGCTTCTGCAGGCTCACGCGGGGCGGTCCTCGGCGGCCGCATGCCAACGGCCGCGCTGCGCGCGTCCATGGCACGCTCGGCATTCGGGTCCTTACGCGAGCAGCTGCGCTGCTCGCTGGCCCCTCTTCCGCCTCGCTGGCAACCGAGCGCGGCGCTCGGTGCGCTCGGCAACGCCGCCGCGGACTCGTCCCCGCTCCGCCTGCACGCCGAGCTTGGCTTCAGTAAGGACGTTCCAACTGCCTGGTTTCTGGAGACGTCGTTCTGCTCTCGCCAAGAGGCAGGCTGAATCTTGCCCACGGATTCGTCGTTTTGACATTCTTGTCCTGGCCCTTCCCACGAGCGATGTGCTCTTGAACTCGCACTTCTGTGAACCCTTCGAAAATCCGAGTTGGGCTTTTCCCGGAACCCTCGGTTTCAATGGCCAAGCGGAGGCCAAGCTCGGCGCGCGGGCGGGCGGGGACGACTCTTCGGCGACGTCGCCGAGTGCACCGAGCGTCTGCGCTCGGTTGCCAGCGAGGCGGAAGAGGGGCCCTGGCGACCAGCGCAGCTGGGCGCCGAGGGACCCGAATGCCGAGCGCGCCACGGACGCGCGAAGCGCGGCCTATGGCGTGCGTTCGCCGAAGGGTTGTCCCCGGCGCTAGCCCGCGGTCAAGCCGAGCGGTCCCACCACGATGCTCGTCTTTGCGATTCGTGAAACTCTCTACTAACCAACTCCCAGCAGCACTCCCAGCTCGCCGACTAACTTTTCGAAGCGGGCGATGGCGGCTTCGATGGGCGCGGGCGTTGACATGTCGACGCCGGCCACTTTCAGCGATTGCAAGGGGTAGCGCGAGCCGCCGGAGCGCAGGAACGCGAAGTAGTCTTCGCGCGCTTGTGGGCCGCCGTTCGTCACGCGATTCGCGAGCGCGATGGCGGCCGAAATGCCGGTCGCGTACGTGTACACGTAGAACGCGCGATAGAAGTGCGGGATGCGGAAGCCTTCGAGGTCGCTCACCGCTTCGAACTTCACGGCGCCGCCAAAATAGCGTTCGAGAAGCGCCCGGTACTCGGAGCGCAGAACGTCCACCGTGAGAGGCGTGCCCGCCTCGACGAGGGCGTGGGTCTTGGCTTCGAACTCGGCGAACATCGTTTGTCGGAAAAGCGAGCCGATGATCGAGTCGACTTCTTTGTTCACGAGGTAGGCTCGCGCTTCGGCCGAATCCGCCCTGCGCACGAGGTGGCGCTGCATGAGCTGCTCGTTGAAGGTGCTGGCTACTTCGGCCTCGAAGGTCGTGTAATGCCAATGCATGTACGGGTTGCTGCGGGCGCTGAAGTGCGAGTGCATCGAGTGCCCGGCTTCGTGCGCGAGCGTGAACACGTCCTCGAGCACGTCCTCTTTGAAGTTCATCAGGATGTACGGTTCGGCGCGGTAGCTGCCGTACGAAAATGCGCCCGAGGCTTTGCCCTTGTTCTCGTAGCGGTCGACCCAGCCGCCGCGCAGGCCGCGTGCCAGCTCCTGGCCGTATTCCTCGCCGAGCGGCGCCAACGCCGCAAGGACGACATCGACGGCCTGATCGTAGGTGTGTCGCCAAGTAATATTACCGACGAGCGGCACTTTGACATCGTAATGGCGAAGCTCGTCAAGCTTCAGGGCGCGGCGTCGGAGATCGTAATAGCGGTGCAGCGCCGGGAGACCAGCGTGCACGGCTGTCACCAGGTTGTCGTAGACCGACTCGGGCGTGTCGTCGGGGAAGAGCGCCATGGCGCGCGCGCTTTTGTGGTTGCGCACGCGGGCGGCGTAGCGATCGAGCTGAACCGATCCTTCGTAGAGCACCGCGATGGTCGTCTTGTGCTTGTCGTACTCGGCGTAGTAGCGCTCGTAGGCTTTGCGGCGCAGCTCGCGATCGGCGTCCTGCAGGTAGGCCGAAAACAGCGAGTGACTGAGCGGCCTCGGTCCGTCGGGCGTGTCGATGGTGCCGAAATCGAAATCGACGTCGGTCAGGATGCTGAAGGCATTGGCTGCGATTTGGTTCGACTCCATCTGCATGGCGAGGAGCCGCTCTTCCTTTTCACTGAGCACGTGTGGCTTGAATCGCAGAAGCTTGCGCAGCCACGTGGCGAACTCGGACAGCGCCGGGTTTTGCAGAAACTCGGCCACGCGATCTTCGGCAATGGTCAGAATCTCGGGCTCGAGGTAGCTCCAGGCCGCCTGCGTTTCGGCCTGGGCCATGGTGTAGCGCGAAATGCGATCGCGCGAGGTCGACAGACCTTGATCTTCCGATTCGCGTAAAGCGGCGTAGGCAGACAGCCGTTCCTCGAGAAGGCCAAGGTCGCGGGCAAACGCAAGCGCCGCAGCTAGGGATTCGGCGCTCGCACCGAGCGTTCCCTTGAACGACGGGATCTTTTCGCGCAGCTTGCGGTAGCGCTCGAGATCCTGTTCCCACAGCGACTCATCGGCGTACAGCTTACCCAAATCCCACTGGTCGGATGCCGGGACATCTTTGCGCGGCCGAGGGCCGGCGGTGCGGGCGGAATCAGCGGCGAACTGCGAGGTGCTGCGCATGGGGAAGGTTTCCCTCACCCGAGGGCGACAGGCAACTATGAAAAAGGAGAGGGCGCAGCGAAACGAGCTTACGTTACGCCGTCGCCCTTCAAGGCCTCGGCTTGGAAGTGGGCGCGCAGGCTGTTGATGATGTCTTCCAGGTCGCCGTCCATCACGGCGGGCAGGTTGTGGCG
>CAZTTW010000196.1:3771-7562 GCA_964616265.1 uncultured Myxococcales bacterium
ATGTGGTGGATGCGCACCGCCGAGTCGGTGGTGTTGACCGACTGGCCGCCCGGGCCGCCCGAACGCATGACCTCGATCTTCAAATCCTTGGGATCGATGGTGATGTCGACGTCCTCGAGCTCGGGCATGATGGCCACCGTCGCGGTCGACGTGTGCACGCGACCCTGCGCTTCGGTGGCGGGCACGCGCTGCACGCGATGCACGCCCGACTCGTACTTCAGCTGGGCGTAGGCGCCTTTGCCTTCCACCGCGGCCACGACTTCCTTGAGCCCGCCCGCCGAAGCGCTCGACATGGACAGAATCTCGACCTTCCAGCGCCTTCGCTCGGCGAAACGCGTGTACATGCGGAAGAGATCGGAGGCAAACAGCGCTGCCTCCTCTCCGCCGGTGCCGCCGCGGATTTCGAGCAGGATGTTCTTGTCGTCGTTGGGATCCTTGGGAAGGAGCAGAAACTTCATCCGCTCTTCGAGGCGGAGCTGCTCATCGGCGAGCTCCGACTCTTCCTGCCGCGCCAGATCCCGCATTTCGGGATCCTTCTGCATCTCGCGCGCTTCATCGATGCGCGCCATGGTCTGTCGGTGAATGCGCAAGGCATCCACCAGCTCGCGCAGATCGGAGTGCTCCTTGGCCAGCTTCTGCATGAGCGGAGGCTTGGCGAGCACGTCAGGATCCGAGAGCTTGCCCGACAGCTCGTCGAAGCGGCTCTCGACAACCGTTAGTTTGGCGAGGAGCAATTCGTCGAGCATGACCAACCGAGGCGCGCGAGGGTGGTCGCGCTGCCTATGCTTTTACGTCGAGGACGGCGTGCTCGGAGTGCGGCCGTACTTCTTATTGAAGCGCTCGATGCGACCGCCGGTATCCAAGAACTTCTGCTTGCCCGTATAGAACGGGTGGCAGTTGGAGCAAATGTCGACCATGAACGAACCGCGCGTCGAGAAAGTCTCGACCTTGTGCCCGCAGGCACAGGCGATCGTGGATGGTTTGTAGGCTGGGTGAATCCCCTTCTTGGGCATGACGCGAAACCTCTCGTGAAGAGGGGGATTTATAGTCGGCCTTTGGTCAGAGGGCAAGCAGGTCTACGCGAATTTCTGCGTGAGGATGCGTTGGCCGCGATTCCCGGCCTGTAACCTATGAATGTCGTTCTCTTATTGTATAGTGCGGCGCCTATGGCCGACCAACCCCATCCCCCGAGCGTCCTTCGTCGCTCGGCCGTTTACAGCTATCTACGCCCGCTTTTGCAGGGTCGGCGCGTGATCGAGGTCGGCTGTGGAAACGGCGAAGCGACCGCGCATCTGCTTCGCCTCGGCGCCAAGAGCGTGATCGGGGCGGGCGATGCGCGCGAAATTGCCGACGCGCGCTCTCGCCAGCACGCGGGCGCACTGGGCTTCGTCACCATGGGCGCGGGTAGCATCGATGTCAGCGGCGTTTTCGACGTCGTGCTGGTGCCCGAGGCTACGGACATCTTGCGCGGGCGTGGACCCGTGCGGCTTCCGGCATTGCTTTCCTTGGTCGCGCCTGGCGGGCGTCTTGCCTGCGTCGTACCCAACGGCGATCGCGGCGAGGGTCTTGCCTACTACGATGTCGTGGATGCGCTGGGACCGCATTTTGCGAAGGTGCGCATGTTCGGCCAGACGCCGTTTCTGGCGTTCGGCATGGCCGAGTTCGACGAGGCCGCGACCGATCTGCACGTCGATGCCGAGCTGGCCGAGCGCGAGGCAGAAGAGCCGACCCACTACATTGTCGTGGCAGGTCCCGACGAGCCGGCCGACCTTGGCTATGCGCTCGTGCAGATTCCTGCCGGCGATTGGGAGAGCCGCAGCCCCGGCGAACGCGCTCCTTCTCCGTCGGGAATCAAAGCACCGGACACCGTGCTGACCGAGCTTCGCCAAAAGCTCGCCGACAGCGAAAGCAAAGCCGAAGGCCTGGTGCGCGTGTCGCGCGCCCAGACCGACGAGATCGAAGAGCTGCGTGCACGTCTGCGCCGCACGGCCGAGGCGCGCGCCGATCTCGACGAAGAGGTCCGGCGCTTGCGTCGTTCGCTGGTCGAGGCCGACGAGTCGGTGGTCACCCTCACGCGCAAGACGACCGAGGAGCTGACGGCACTCGCTCAACGTCTCACCTCGGGTTTGCGCAGCGACGGGGGCGGGTCGAGCCCGGCGCTCGCCGAGGAGCTGCAGCGACGAGAAGACGCACTGGCCGAGCGCGAATCGGCACTTTCCGAGCGCGATGATCGCGTCGCTGCGCTGGAAGCAGCCAAGCAGGAAGCGCTTTGGCGCGCCGACTCTTCCGACGACGCGCTCGAGCGCGCGCGTGCGGAAATCAGCCGTCTGCGGCTGGAAAGTGAGCGCGCATCCGCACAGGCGGAGCCCAGCGAAGAGCTTTTGGCCAAGCTCAAAGCGCAGGAATCCACCCTCGACGATTTTCGTCGGGCTGCGGCTGCGCACCTGGAAGAAGTCAGCCGTTTGCGAGACGCCGCCAACGAGCAGGCAAGTCTGGTTACCGAGCTGGAAGAGGCACTGGCCTCGAGCGAAAAGCAGTTGGCGGCTTGCTCGGCGCAGGTCAAGCAGCTGGAAAAGTCGCTGGCTGAAATGGAAGCTGCGGATCTTTCGCGTCGGTCGCGCCTCGCGGAGCTGGAAGGTCGCATGTTGCGGGCCGAGCGTGCCGCGGCGAACCCACCCGAAGCTCGACAGCCAGACCAGGGCGAATTACAGGATTTACGGAACCGTTTATCTTCTTGTCAAGGCGAGAGCGACCAATTGCGTGCCCGTCTCGGCGAGCGCGAGCAGCAGCTTCTCGCAGCGACGGCGTCGCGGGCAGCGGATGCTGAACGTCTGGCCAGTCTGGAGTCAAAGGTGCGACACGCGGAGGAGCAAGAACGGCGATTGGCGGAGCTGCGTCTGGAAGCGCCGGATCCCGAGGAAGTCTACGAGCGCCTTTACGATCTCGAAACGCAGTATCAGGCCGCCACGATGGCCGCTGCGCGCGTGCCGGCGCTGGAAGCGAAGCTCGCCGAGCTGGAAGGCCGCCTCGGCACATCCTAGTCTAGCCGGCTGGCGGCTTCGGGCTACCCTGTATTCCCGGCGAAATAGTGCGGTGCCGTTTCTGCAGAAAGCGGGTGCCGCTTGGCCAGAGGATGCTATCTTCTCTTTCGATCTCATGAGTGGGCCGGCTGACCTTTTGCTGTTTTCGCACCTCCTTTCGAGGACGGAGGACAAGCTAGAGGTAGAGCACCTGGCGCTGCTTCTGGCCGAGGCCGAGCATCCGGGGCTCGACATTCAAGCGTATCTCAACAAGCTGAACGTCATGGGCGAGCTGGCGCGTATGAAGCTCAAGGCCTCTGCCAACCTGGGATCCGCCCCGGCCGACCGCATCGTTCCCATTTTGCGTCTCATGTTCGGGGAGCTGAAGTACCGCGGAAACGTCATCGATTTCTACGATCCGCGAAACAGCTTTCTCAACCACGTCATCGATCGACGGACCGGCAATCCACTGTCTTTAGCAGTCGTATTACTCGCCGTCTGCCGACGTGCCGGCGTTCCCGCCCAAGGGGTCTCGTTCCCCGGTCATTTTCTGGTTCGCGCGGCCAAGGCATCGGGCGACATGGCCACCATCGATCCGTTCGACGGCAAGATTATTTCGCCGTCGGTGCTGCGTTCGATCTACGAGACGGCAACCGGCGATCCCGGCGATATCGACGAGCAGTTCTTGGCGGCGGCCACGCGCAAGCAAATCGTGCTGCGCATGCTGAACAATCTGCGCGCTATTTACGAATTGCGCGGCGATCAAGATCG
>CAZTTW010000197.1:0-5446 GCA_964616265.1 uncultured Myxococcales bacterium
TGGTTTGTCGCCCACCTCGCGTGCGTTTGTAGGTGGTCGTACATCGAGCCGAGGATCGGATGGAAGGCGAACGTGGTGAACGTCACGTTCCTTGTTGGATCGAAGCGATCACCGGCTCGCACGAGCGCTTCGTATCCCGCGGAAACGAGTTCGTCGCGGAGGGCCCCGTAAACCTTCAGCCTGCGGGCAGCCGCTTTAACGTTGCGAAGATGCTTCTCGACGAGTTGATTGCGTTCAGAAATTTGGGTTGGAGACATCACGGTGGATCCCTTTCTCGCCAGCCAAAGTGCGCTAGCTGGGATCCCCTTGAGCAACCGCTGTGCCTGCAGGGCGGTCGCGAATTTTCGCGGAAATTCGACGAAATGCCGGCCGATGAAGTGTACGGCTACTGTCCGGGAGAACCGTCCAGTACGGTAGGCCGAGGGTCGCGCCGGAGCCGCCAGAACGGTGGCAACCAGATCCCGCTATCCTTTACCGAATCGCAATTGGACAGCTCGATACGAGACTTGCAATCGTCTGGCGACTTCGCGCAGATCGCCATCGCAGTCTTCTATGTGTCGATGAAACTCCTCGGCCGAAAGGCGGCTGAGCAATCCGAGATTAGGATCCTTGCGCATATGTTCATAGATGGTGTTGCGCGAAACACGAAGCGCGCGAGCCGCTCGGGCAGGCTGAAAGTCGTTGCGGGCAAGCGCTTCGGCAATTCGGTCGTGGTCGACCGGATCGGAGGCCGCCGCGGTTATCTGAGGAGGTGGATCGCTTCTGCCAAGCATAGACGCCAGCGCGGGCGTGACCTGAGCTGTCGGCTTGCCTCGACTATGGATTGCCAGCTCGGTTGCGAAATTGCGTAGCTGGCGGACGTTTCCCGGCCAAGGACAATCGGCCAACTCGACGAAGAGTCGGGCATCGAGCCACGTGCGTTTGGCCCCCATTGGTGTTTCGAGTCTGCCCAGCTCGTGCGTCTCGGCAAGCACATCCCTAAGGAAATGGAGAAGAAGCAGTCCCAGGTCTTGTGGGCGCTCGCGTAGGGCTGGCAGGCGAATCGTAGCGTTCGACAGCCGGTGAAGCAGCGCTGGCGAAAATGCCTGGCCGCGCTCTGGCCGTTCGAGCAAGTCCGAATCGGTCGCCGCGAGTACGCGAACGTCGACGTTCCTGGCGACGTTTCCACCCAGACGTTGGACTTGCCCAGTTTCGAGTACACGTAGCAGCGCTGACTGAACGTCGGGTGGCGCAAGTCCTATCTCGTCGAGGAACAAGGTGCCCCCGTTGGCCTGGTGAAAGTATCCATTTCGTTCGCGTGCAGCATCCGTGAAGGCGCCCTTTTCGTGTCCGAAAATTTCCGCGGCCGCGAGCTGCGGTGGTAGGGCGGCGATGTTGAATGCCACGAAAGGTTTATTCTTGCGTGCTCCGTTCGCCACGATGGCATTGGCCACGAGCTCCTTACCAGTGCCTGTCTCGCCGCGAATGAGAACGGGTTTGCTGAGATCGGCGACCGACAAGATCGAGGTGCGAACGGCATTCATCACGTCGCTGTGGCCGACGAAGCCAAGGTCTTGCAGCTGCTTCGACGGTAGCACTGCCAAGTGTATACACAGCGCAATACGCCTCCCCAACGTGAGGACGGCGCCCTGGGCAAGCGCACCCTCGTCGAGAACGACTCGCTCGTCCAAAGGCTTTCCGCCGAGCGCGATCGGTACTGCGCCACCAAGCGGTCGAAGCTCCAACGATCGACCAGTAACCTCAAATTCGAGACATGGCTGCCTGCTCATGAACGGATCGCCAAGCGGCGCAGTCACCTCGGCGTAGTGTGGAAACAGCGGCGAAAGCCGCGCCAGCTGATGCGTCCGACCGCGGCCAGTCTCGCTCAACAGAAGCATGGCACCAACGCGACTGGGATCCGGGTGCCACAGAATGGTGAGCGCTGGCAGCGCGGGCAGGGAGGCCGAGATGGCCGACTGGGTTGTCCCCGTCAACGTCGTCGAGTCCGGCACCGCGACCATGAAGTTGAAGGCTACGAACCGGTCCACGGTTTCTCAAGACGCAGGCATACGCGAGCTACCGCTTCTGTCGCATTTGCTCGGGCGAGAATTGCGGTCAGAGTCGCCGCATCCCTGACGTCGTCCATCGCAGTGCGAGGTGCGCTATCTGACGGCCAGACGGAACCGCCGGCAGTCTAGTGCAGATAATCGTGGGAGGGCCGTGCGGGACAGATGTGTCGCCTTCGGCTTCCTCAACTCCGCAGGGAGGAAGGTCCCATGTTTAGCCCAAGCAGCATTCTGTGCGCACCCGAGGCATTTCCCGCGCATGTACTCGCGGCAAGCACCGCTTACCGCACATGGATGTCTATGGACGGCATCAGCAATAGCTCAACGTCCTCAACAACGAGTACGGCCTTCTCCGAAAGTCGATCGGCCCACGCAAAGAAAGGCATGCTTCATGTCTGAGGTCTCCAAGGCGCTAGTTCGGCCGCCGAACGGGCACGACGACAGACTCTGGCGTCCAGAAGACGTCGCGCGCTTTCTTGGGCTAACGCGAAAAGGTGTCTATGGCCTCGCCGAGCGGCGCATCTTGCCTTCGATTAAGGTCGGAGGCCGGCTTCGATTCGATCCGGCCGACGTGCGCGCCTGGGTTTCCGCTCATCGTCGTGAGGCGGTCGGTGCTAAATTGGATCTCGACCAAGCCCGCGTCTCGCTCGGAAGAGGAGGCTCTTCATGAGCGTACGACGAGAGCGAAGAAAGGATCTAGAGACCGGCACGGAGCGCGGTTTCTGGTACGTGGACATCAAATGGAAGGCTCCGGACGGAAGCGTGACACGCGTGCGAAAGGTATCACCCATCCAAACCAAGCGTTCTGCCGAGGAGTACGAGCGGCAGGTACGCGAAGATCTGCTGATGGGCAGGTACGGCCGCAGAAAGGAGATCCCGACATTCAAGGAATGGTTCAACGGTCGCTACTGGCAGGAGTGGGTTGTGGGCCGAAGGAACAAGCCCAGCACCGTCGAGGGGAAGTTGTCCGTGTACAAGCAGCACCTTGAGGCGAGGTTCGGGAACAGGAAGATCGATGAGATCAAGGTTGGAGATATTGCGGCTTTTCGGGCGTCGCTCGTTGAGAAGGGCTTGACCGACAAGACCATCAACAACATCTTGGCGGTGCTGTCGAAGCCGCTGCATTATGCGGCGGACGTCGACATCATTCCCAAGGCGCCTAAGGTCGGCTTATTCAAGGTGGAAGCGCCCGAGATCGAGTTTTGGGAATTCGAGCAGTACGCGCGCTTGCTTGCGGAGGCTGAGAAACAGGGCACGACGGTGTTTGCGGCGGTGTGTTTGGCGGGCGAGGCGGGCCTAAGGGTAGGGGAGATCAAGGCGCTTCGCTGGCGTGAGGACGTGGACATGGTTGCCGGGACCATCACCGTCAACCAACAGATGAGGAAGGGGGTGGTTGGCAGTCCGAAGGGACGCACCCGGAGAACGGTTCCGATGACCGGTCTTCTTTGGGATGCGCTCAAGCGGATCGCGGCGACAAGGGAAGGGTATGTGATCCGCAACCTTGCCGGGCAAGCCATCAACGACGAGAACCAGATCAAGAACCTCTTCTATCGGGTCTGCCGGCGAACCGGTCTGCCCGAGCGAGGCTGGCATTCTTTGCGACACACCTTCGGGACGCATGCGGCCTTCTTCGGCGTCAATCCGTGGAGGCTCATGACTTGGATGGGACACAAGCGGATCGACGAAACCATGAGATACGTCCACGTGGCCGACGGCCACCGCCGAGAGCTGCCGCCAGCGATTATCGATGCCGCCGCGGCCGAGATCGATCCGGATCGCCGGATTCTTAGAATGCTCGGTGGTCGGAAAGCTGTCCCTTCGTTGCCCCAGCAATCGACGCCGGAGGGGCAACATAGGGGCAACGGAAGCGACGCGCGCCGTGTCGGCTCGGTGCAACTAGTAGCCTAAATAGCCAAAACCCCTCTGGATTTCTCCAGAGGGGTCTTGCGGGGTGGACGGGACTTGAACTGTCCCGCCACTTCTAACCAATAACCGAGTGAGAACGTGATCTTGGCCATCAATATCTCAGAATCATTCGGCTATTTGAAGAGCAGCGAAGAGCATCTGAGTACATCGAGATTCATCGATTGGCGCGGAGTCACGGCACCCTGACGGCACCCAAAGGTCGATACCAAGCGTGGCAGGCAATTGAGTGAAGGCCGGTGTCATCGGCGACCTCGCCAGCAGCCCTGTTCAGATCGAGGCAAAATCTTGCGAAGACGTCCCGCGGAAGGCGACCCAGAACAGTTGATTCTCAACGCTTTGGGCGCAGGTATGTCGGAGTGGCGGCGCGAGTGGACGCCCGAAGCCATATTGGTGGAACTGGTGGACAACGCACGGATCGTCATCGACGTGCTCACTCGGCTAGCGAAGACTCCCGGCGTCGTTCTACGTGAACGGAGCAATGGAAAAGGGCGGCACTGGTTCCTCGCCAGGTATGCGAGCGACCCTGGCGATTCCCACGCGGAACGACCGGTCGCTGGTGGACCTGTCGCGGCACCCGAAAGTGGCCAACCTGTCGGAGCGCATAAGCCATCGCCTTTTCAGAAAGCCAGCGCGACGGAACCCAAGGTGCCGGCCGAGCCTTCGTCGACCATTCGCAACACCGAGGAGCTTCCGGCTTTCCAAGTTTCCTTGCCAAGACCAAGTCAGCAGCCTCGGCCATCAACCAAGCTCGTCCTTCTACGGCGGGCGCTCGCTGCGGCCGGAATTCCGGTGGCCGAGATTGACTCGAACGTCCAAGTTGGACCAAGCGTGGACCGATACCTCGTGCTTCTCGACGATGGCGCGCGAATCGAAACTCTCCGCAGGCGTGCCGAGGACATCGGGAGGGATGTTGGTAGCGATGTGTTGGTGTCGCAGCTTCCCAACCAACGTCATATCGCTCTCGATATAGCGCGACCAGATCGGGGAGTTGTCCCGCTTGGGCCAGCGCTCGAAGCCTTGCACGCCTTCGATTCGTTGGACGGCCTGCACATCCCCTTGGGTATGACCCCGGCCGGAGAGCGCGTTGCCATGGATCTCTCAGCCCAGCCCAACATAGCGATCGCGGGAGCCACGGGCGCGGGCAAGACCATGCTTGAGAGGACCGCCACGGCCGCTCTCGCGATCCGAATGGCGCCAGCGCAGCTCGAACTTCTGATCATCGATCCCAAAGCTCTGGATTTCACGGCCTTTGCGAAACTGCCGCATTTGAGAGACGGTCACATCGTGACCGAGCCGGAAGACGCAATAGATTCTCTGCGGCGACTCGCCGAAGAAGAACTACCCAGGCGCACAGAACTTCTACAAAAGGCCGGGTGTGTAAATCTGCGCGAGCTGCACGCCAAGCGGCCAGACCTCGAAATTGGCTATCTAGTCGTGGTGGTCGACGAGTATGCCGACCTGGTTACGGTTCTTTG
>CAZTTW010000197.1:5546-7562 GCA_964616265.1 uncultured Myxococcales bacterium
GAGATCGCCAGACTCTTGACGGATCGGATCGCTGAGCTGAAGGGACCACGCACCCATGAATAGAAATGCAAGCACGATAGCCAAGCTGCCCCAGTTTCGGGAAATCAAGAAGCAGGCGCAGGCCGCCTATTCTGGAGTCGCGCAGGGTAGACAAAATCGGCTTCGGCTTGCCAAGGCCGCGAATCTCATCGACAAGGCCAGGCGAATCCTGAAGAAGGTCGATGTGCGGACTCTCTCCGATCCGAGTGGACGAAGAATCAAGTTCCCGAGGGTCGACGATGATATCGCGGCGCTTCGTCAATTTGCCATCCATTTGGCTAATGTGCAGGAAAACGCTGTTAATCGTCCGGAAGCATCCGCGATATACGCGAAAGAGCGCGAACGTTGGTCCAAGGTTCCCGCACCTGAAGAGGACGTGATGGTTCACTGTGAACTACTCGCGTGGCTTCTGCACTGCCTTGTCGAAATTCAAGTCAAGGTCGAATCTCAAAGAGCCTCTAGTCTGCCGGAAGAAGGAGAAGATCATTTTATCGATGCGGCAATACGGAAGGTTGGTTTGGACGGAAACAACGATAGTGAGTTGGCTAGACTCCGGCGACTCGATCGACCGGACAAAGACGACAAAAGGAAGTTTAGCGCCGACGTGAAGGCCGTCGCCCGGAGAAGAACCGAGGTCCTTAAGAAGACCGACAAGTATCGGGAGAATTTTCGGCAAGACGCTCGCGACACGCTCAATGGGCTCCTTCGCTCTGCAGTCAAGGGGCGCCAAGACGCAGAAATGGCTCGAAAGGCGCTGGCTAGTCTTGAGACGATTCCGGCTGAAGTAGAAGCCGCGCTCATCAAACAGTGGCTAACGGCAAGAGCGTTCACCGGGTCCGACGACGGCTTCTTCGACGTCAATGATTTGATGGAGCGCTTGCTGCAAGCCGGCCGCTGATAGCAAACCGCTCCCCTCGTTGGCATAGGTACTAGCCATGAAAACCCTTGCAGCCGAGGAAGTGCGCAACCCAATTACAGTGAAGATGTTTTGCCCCGGCGAAACCATGAAGGCTACGAAGGCACCGATTCTTGGGGTAAGGGCGATCCAGCCGTTTTCTTTGGACTTGTCGCGTTGCTCTGCGCTCGGCGAAAATCCTCGAAGGCATCGGCATCGGCTATGCCTGGTGCTATGGTGCGTGTCGGAATGAAAAGGGAAAAGACATCTGTCCAGAACAAACGAGCCTCGTCGGCGTCGCTACGCAAGGTACCGCTTCCACCCGGCGACGATTTGGGCGCTTCCGACTTGGCGAAGCGGGTGGGCACGCAATTACGCGAGAAGCGCAAGTCCCGTGGCATGTCGCTCGATGAACTGGCGGTGGCGTCCGGGGTGAGCCGTGCGGCGCTGTCGCAGATCGAGCTTTGCAAGAGCAATCCCTCGCTGGGCGTATTGTGGAAAATTGCCGTGGGTTTGGGCATTCCGTTCGCCGAGCTCATGGGTGGAGATGGCCAAGGGATGGCGGTGCTTCGTCGTTCGGATGCGCAGGTGCTGCGCTCGGCGGACGGCAAGCTGGAGAGTCGACCACTTTCCCCCGCTGGATCGAATCCGTGGGTCGAGCTTTACGAGCTTCGCCTGGCTGCCCGCGCGTCGCACTCGTCCGATCCGCATGCTTCGGGGACGCGCGAGATAGTTGTCGTTTTAAGTGGACAGCTGAGCCTGCGCGTCGGTGCCGAGGTCTGCCAATTGGCTCCCGGCGATTCGCTTTCGTTCCGCGCGGATGTGCCGCATGTCTACGACAATACAGGCAATACAGAGGGCCGATACCACAATCTCATCATCTATGCCCGCTAAAGTCTCTTAAACGGGACACAGGTCCCTTATTGTTGGCTCACCCCGGTGAGGCGGGGGGCGGCGTTTTTGACGGAAGTAGCGACATCTCCGCAGCATCAGCCAAGGTGGTGCGGGCGACTAAGAATCCTCTGGCCACGGCATAATGCCAAGGTCGATGTAGATGGGACGAGTCGCCGCTCGCAGGCTGT